>NZ_CP047188.1 GCF_030408615.1 Corynebacterium bovis DSM 20582 = CIP 54.80
CGATGCTGCGCACCCAGTTTACCACCCCGTCTGGCCCCGTGCCCGTGGCTGCCGCGTCTGCTGCGGATGCTGTGCCGTCCGCCCCGTCCGGGGTGGGCAGTGTCGGCGGTGGCCGCCGCGGGCGATCGGCCAGGGACGTGGTCGACCTTGACGGGTTGTCGTGGTCGGCGACTGGCTGGTTCGGTTGCCCGGTTCCGGCGGATGGGGCAACGGCGATGGCGGTCAGCGAGCGGTTCCGCGCCGACGGTGCGTGCTGGCAGGCCTGCCTGGTCCCGCCGGACGGCGGGGTGGGCCGGCGGTGGACGCTGGTCCTGGTTGCCGACATCGTCGGCCTGGGCTGGCCCGACAACCGGTTCAGCACCGACAATGACGCCGACTGGGGCCTGTTCGACGAAATGTTCGGACCCTGGCAGTGGCGGCGGTTCGTCGCCGTGGACACCCCGGCGGCTTCCGCGGCCGCAGCATCGGTCGTGCTGCCGGGCCTGCTGCAGAGACCGGCTAGTGGGGCGAGGGGGACCGTGGCATGACCGGATCGTCCGAGCGGGGCCGGGTGGGCCGGTGGTTGGCCGAGCACAGCCGTGGTTGCGCTGCCGGTGTGCTGACCGTGGCGGTGGCCGGTGGTGGTGTCGCGGTGTGGTCCCAGGCCACCGACCGGCCGGCGGTGGCGACCGCCGAGGTCGCGGAGAACTCCCGGCGGATCGTGCACACCGATGTTGTGGATTTCTACCGGCAGGTCTGTCGCGCGGTTGCGCCGGTGGTCGATGGTCCTGACCGGGTCTCTCGGGTGGTGGAGGACACCATCGGCGAGCCGGTGGACTCCGCTTGGACGCGACGGGCCGGGGTGGTCGCCGAGATCGCCGGGACCACTCGTGCTGCGGTGGATGGTCTGCGCGGTATCGACGCCCCGTCTGGGGTGCCGAGCCCGGAGACTCCGCGGGGGGTTGATTTCGCCCCGGGAGTGGGTGTGGCTGCTGACCGGGTGGCGGACGCGGCCGGGACGCTGGATGCCGCCGCCGGTCCGGGGCCGGGTGATGCCGACCAGGCTCGCCTGTCCGAGACCACTGGCCGGTGGCAGAACCAGGTCGGCCACGTCGCCGGTGAGGCATCGGCAGCGCTGGCGGATCTGTTCGGTGCCGACCCGGTGCCCAACAGTCCAACGATGGACCGGATCCGCGCATCGGCCGAGTGTGCGAGCCTGCTGGATGACCACGGCGTTGCCGACGGGACGGTCTCTGACCCGGCGGTGGAGTTGTGGGGCCTGGTTGATGCTGCGGTCGATGGCCCGGGCAGTGTCACTGAGGCGTTGGATGGTTTCAGTGACCTGGATGGTCAGGGCCAGCAGGACGTGGGCCAGGCCGGGGCGGCGGTGGCCGACCGGTTCGAGCGTGTGGCCGATGCCGCGCGGCGACACGCCGGGGCGGTTGCCCGGTGGGACCGGTCTCGGCCGGGAACCCCGGTGGGGTATCCGGCGGCGGCCGACCGGTGGACCGCGGACCTGTCCGGGGTCGCTGGGCGGGCCGAGGAGGCTGGGCGCTCCTGGCGGCAGGTGGGGGCCTCCGGGGATGTGGCCGGATGGAACGGCCTGGTCGATGGCCTATCCGGGCAGGTCAGTGACCTTGGTGACGAGCTGTCCCGGGCCAGGGTCCGGTTTGGCCGGGACGCTTCCGTGCCGAATCAGGCGACGGCTGAGGCGATTGATGCGGCCCGCGGCAGCGACGGCGACGGGGCCGGGGGTGGGTGACACCGATGGGCTAGCCACCGACCGTGTCGGCGGTTCCGGCTGTGGATCGAGACACCAGCACACCAACCAGTACCAAGCATCAGTGATCGACAACGAAGAAGGACGTGGAACCATGAAGCGTTTGACCAGAATCTCCGCCGCCGTCGCAGTGGCGGTCACCTCGGCAGTCGGGGTGGCCGGGGTTGCCTCGGCGGCACCGGCCCAGCCGGGAACGACCGATGACACCGTGACCACGACGGGGAACACTCCGACGACTCAGCCGGGAACAACCAGCCCGGCCCCTGTTCCGGATACCGCGCCGGCGGCCACCGGTGGCGGGCCGGCCTCCCAGCCGGGTACGACCACCGCGCCGACTGACACGGAGCCGGCCCAGACGGAGCCGGCGACCGCCGAGCCTGCCTACACGGACACCACTGCTGTGACCGCCGAGCCGTCCCAGACCGCACCTGCGTATGTCGAGCCCGCCTACGTGGAGCCGGTATCCACCGATCAGGGTGAGACCGGGCCGGTGGGGGAGATGCCGGCGGAGATGCTGCCGGACTACGGCGTCACCGACGGTGGCGATACCGGTGCCGGTGATCCCGCCCCGGACCAGCCGGCTGAGCAGCCTTCCTCGCCTGTCGAGGCTGACGCCCCGCAGGCCCCGGCGGCACCTGTGTCTCCGGAAGTTCCGGAAGCTCCGTCTGCGTCGGTGCTGGGTTCGGGGTCCGGTCGGGTGACCACCCCGGCTGGTGGTGGGCAGGTGTCCTGGACCACGGTGCCGTACCGCACTCGGATCACGGCCGCGGCGACCGGACCGTCCGGGCGTCCTGCAGCCGCGACCGAGGTCGAGGTCGGTACCTGGCACGACGGCGGCGTCGACTACCGGGTTGACGGCACGGATGGCTTCCTCGCGGCACCGGCAGCGTGGCGGCCGGCCATCGATGCGGCCGTGCACACCGGTGAGACGGTCCGCGGTCTGGTCCCGCGGCGTGGTGACTGGCGTGTTGGCGACGACCGGACCGGTGCCGGGTTCGGTGCTGAGGCGCACTGGACCACCGACTGACCGACCAGCAGGCCCCACGGGGTCGGCTGGACAGGAGAAAGAAAGCGATCTGGAGAGGGACGCGATGGACTGGACGAACCTGTCGGGACAACCTCGACGCGACAACGAGTCTGATGGCAGTCAGCCGCAGCTTCGGCCTGTGTCTGGTCCGGTTCGGGATTGGACGACTGATGGCGCTGACCCGTTGCAGGGCGCTCCCGGCTCGACGACGACTGAGTGCCCGGACGGCGGCGTCGACTGGACCGTGGCATCCGATTCAGATGATGGCGATGAGTTCGTCGATGACCTTCGGGATCGAGATGCACGCCAGGCGGGACTGAGATCTGGCCGTGGCGGACGAGATTTCGCTCCAGGTCGCTTGTCAGGGATCGTCACGACGAAGAGAGTCGTGGCGGCCGTCGTGGTCGTCGGTGCTGCGGCGGCGGTCGCTGCCGGAGTGTGGGCCAGTGGCTTGACTAGGGACATCGACCCGGTTGCTGCGGCGCCGGATACGCCGGCGGTCTGGGCTCCGAAGCCGTCTCCAGCCCCGATGACGACCGCGAGGCCCCGGCCTGCGACGGATCCAGATTCCCGGAAGACCGTCGTGGCCGGCGGGTGCCACCGGTCGGAGGACCAGGGGGTCGCCGAGCCGGGGCAGAAAAACCTCCGGTCGGCGATCGTCTCGTTCGAGACCGAGTACTTCGCCAACAATCCGTCGGCGATTCCTGATCTTCTCGACGACTCGTCGTCGATGCTGCTGCCGAAGCCCGATCGTGCGGGCTTGGGCGACAAGGCGGGTGACCCCGAGGCGGTCAAGGCAGCGGCGGTGGACCACTGGCGCGACGTTTTGCGCCAGATCCCCGCCGGATCGACCTGGTGCCTGACGATGTCGCCGCAGTCTTTGAACCGCGTCGAGGCGAGCCTGGAAGTCACCGGCGCTGGCAAGACAACAACGTACCGGCAGGTCATCGACGGGGTTCGCGGCGGCGACGGCAAGTGGCGGATCAAGGAGATCACTGCCGCACCCGATGGCTAGAGCGCCGGCCGCGACGTCCATTTCGACACCTCACCTCACAGTGCACAAGGAGCGTTACCCTCGCCATGACTCATCTTCGACCCCCTGCCCGGACCGCCACCGCGGTCGCTGCTGCTGTCGTTGCCGCGTCGGTGATCGGAACCTGTGGTGTTCCGGTCGCTGCAGCTGATCCAGCATCGGCGGCGGCGACAGCCCGCCGGGATCCCTCGTCCCCCGACACCTCCAGCGGTGACCAGGCTGGAACGTGCCCGGCCCTGCACCTGGTGTTCGTCAACGGAACCCTCGACTCGAATCCGAATTCTGATCCGAATACCGACCAGGGGTTCTTCGCCCACGTCTTCGACAGAATCAACCACCAGGCCAATGAGGGTCTTATCCGGGACCGGTCCGGTGGCCTCGCCTCCGAGATCTCTTCTGCCAGTGCCTCTGAGAGTGCCGCGGCTGTGCCGGTGACGTCGTCGCCGGTCACGCAGACCTCCACTGCGGAGCCGACCGCTGATCCAACCTCGGATCCGACGTCAACTGAATCTTCTGCCTCGGCATCGTCCGGGCCGGGATCCGAGCTGGGATCCGGGCCGGGGGCTAGAACGCCTCGGGTGTCTAGGTCGTATGTGAACTATCCGGCGACGGCCGGGGGCGCGTTTTTCCCCGGCCTGCCACAGGCCAATCCCGGTGACACGACGTCGTACGTCGACTCGATGAACATCGGTGTCGACCGTGCTGTAGCCCAGATCCGCCAGGTGGCCCACCGGTGCCCTGACACCGCGATCGGGCTGATGGGGTATTCGCAGGGCGGCGAGGTGATCTCGAACGTGACGAAGATGATCGGCGCCGGCCGTGGCCCGATCCCGGCTGATCGCCTGGTCTTGTCGTCCCTGTTTGCGACTCCGACGAGGACCGCGGCAACCCCGACTCAGGTCGATGGGCACGACTCGGTCGGCTCGGGAGACGTCAAGGAGGCCACCGAGGGCCTTAGTGCGTACCCGACGCCGGATGGCGGCGGGATCAGCCAGGACAAGACAGGCATCGACGGCTACGGCGCGGTGTCTGACCGGGTCGTGTCCTGGTGCCTCAACGGTGACATGGTCTGCGGGCTACCTGTCGACTCCACCACCGCCCGAGCGCTGGTGGGCATGGCCGAGGCCACGGACCTGACTGATCCGGTGGGGACTCTGGGCCGCCTCGCCGACGGGCTGGGACAGGCCATGGCGGTCAGCGACGTCAACCGAGTGTCTGCGTCTGACGTGGATTTCGGACCGGGTGGATTCACCCTGGACGATTCTTCTTCGACCGCATCGCTGACGTCATCTGGATCGGCCCAGGAGGTGACGTCGACTCCGGCCTCGGCTTCGTCTTCAGCGTCCAGCTCCCATGCACCGTCGTCCGGCAGGCTTGGCTCTCGGACCGGGTCGGGTGGTTCGGCAGCCGGTGATCCGTTGGGGGACGCCGGTGCGATGATCGGCCGGTTCATCTCCTCGGCGAAGTCGACGAGCGCGCAGCTTGACCACCCGGGAGGCTCGGCGGGTTCGTCCGGCTCAGCGTCTGGAGGGCTTCCGGGTCTTTCTGGTCGGGGTGGGGCCGGTGATGCGATTGGCCTTGCCGGCGATGCGATCGGAGACACGATCTCTGGTGTTGAGAAGGGTGTTGGCGGGCAGGGCAACGTGGCCGCCGGCACGACCATCGAGGATCGTCTGGTACCGGCGATGGCGGACCTGGGAGGCATGGCGCTGGGCGCGGCGGTGACGACGGCGAAGAAGACGCTGTCTCCGGCCAACCTTGCGGCCATCGGTGCTGCCGGAGCTACCGGTGGCGTGTCAGCCGCCGGGGCGGTGGCGATGGCCAAGTTCTCTGAGGCGGGTCTCGACCTGATCAAGCCTGAGAATGCGTCGGTGTTCACCCGGAAGGCGATGAGTTCGCTTCAGCAGGCGGGTCTGGGCGCGGCGGACGTCGCCAAGCTGGCGGTGGAGCTGTCCCGGTGGAAGTCGATGAACGAGCACCTGGGCTACGATGCGCGGCCGGTCATGGCTGACGGTCGAACGGCAGTCGATGCCAGCGTCGACTGGGCCGTTGCCGCAGCCGAAGACGCCGGCGGGTTCACTGCTAAGGACCTCACCGCTGGTTCGAGACGGGATCGTCGATCCGGTGCGCTGGGCGAGTCCGCCGCCAGGAGCGACTTTGACACCGAAGCAGCCGGCCGGGCGCTGTCTGGAATCTCGGTCCACACCTCGGCGGCGTCGACGCTTACGTCGACCACGGCGTCGGCGACGAGCGCTTCTGCGGCTGGTGTGTCGGGGACGAGCTCGCACAGTGCCGCCGAGGCGACTGCGCAGACGGCGGAACCGTCCGAGCAGACCTCCACGATCGGAGGTGATCGCTGATGGCCGCAGCATCTTCTGCGGTGCCGGTGGCACCGGTGGGATCGGGGGATCGGCCAGCACCGACAAATGGCGGGCTCGTCCGGTCCGATGGACCGGGTTCCCTGGCCCCGGTGGTCAACCCACCGACGGGGTCAGGGCTGCTACCTGTCGCCGAGAATGCGCTGAGGCCAGCTGGCGGCGACCGGCATTTGGGGTGGTTTGTGGGCGTCCACGGAGGCGCAGGGGCGACGACCTGTGCGTCAATCATGGCTCCGTTCGCCGACGCCGGCCAGGTGATCCCGGCTGCCGACGATCCTGCGATCTGCATTCTGGTCGCCAACCCGCACCGGGCGGGACTGCGGGCGGCCCACAGGGCTGTCCTGCAGTTCGGCACGGGGGCGGCTGGGGCGGCCACGCTGGCTGGGGTGGTGCTGGTGTCGGATTGCCCTGGCAGGGTGCCGAAGGCGCTGGCCGGAGACATGGCAAGGCTGGTCGAGGCGGCTCCGGGAGGCAACGTGTGGACCATTCCGCACATCCCGGCGTGGCGGACGGTGGTCCCGGACGACCTTCCTGCGGCGTGGGAGCCATCGATGGGAGGGGACCTGACAGCCGGCGGTGCCAGGCGGCGGGGCCGCCGGTCGCGGGTCGATCCGTTGCGTGAGCTTCCCGACGAGGTCACGCACGTTGCCGAGGAGATCTTCACACGCTGCAAAAGCCTGTTCACCCGAATCAACCAGGCGGGGTGAGGTGGCCGTGGTGTGCAGCAGACGCGGCCGAGGGCCGCCGCCGGGATTGTGGGCCCTTGTTCATCATTCGTCCGGCACTCCGTTGACCCCTGACATTGACTTCCTGAAAGGACCTTTTGACCCATGGTCGACCAGCTCATCCTCGCCTCGTCGCAGGCCCCTGAGACCATCATTCATCTCGCCCAGGCCGTGCCCGGTTCCGGAGGGACCATGGAGGCCCCGCCCGGCCTGGGACCGGTGTTCGACCGCATCATCGGCGGGGCGAAGTACATCGGCATCTTCATCACCATCATCGCGGTCATCGCGGCGTTCGCCGGGGCGGCGATCTCGCGTCAGCGTGGCAACTCCGAGGAGGCCACCGAGCGGTTCCTGACGATCTCCCTGGCCATCGCCGGCATCGTTGGTGCAGTGACGTTGGTCAGCTGGATCCTCGACGCGGCGATGAGCGGTTAGGACGGATCCCATGGACGACACCGCCACCGCGACCGTCGCGGCAGGCCCGCCCCAGCACCCGTGGACGGGCACGCCGAGCGAGGTCACCGGATTCCTCGATCTGATGGTCAGCTGGGGGATGTACCTGGGGCTGTTCATCGCCGTGTGCGCCACGATCATCCTGTTTTCGATGATGGCCATCGACCGCAACCGCGGCGAGGCCGGCATCGCCACCTCCGAGCAGGCCCGGTGGACCAAGTGGGCCATCGGAATCGGGATGGTGTGCGCCGCCCCGAAGATCGTGACCTGGCTGGTGCAGTCGTTCCCCATCTGATCCGGTCGATTCCCCCTTTTTTTCTCGTGGAGTGGGCGACCGCCATGTTCTTGCAGAAACACCGACAGCGCATAAGGAGAGTTTTCGCCCGTGTCGATCACAGTTGATGTCACAGTCCCCGGCCGGCGTGCCGTGGCCGGGGTGGTCGCCGTCGTGACGGCCGCGGCGGCGGTGTCGTCGTGTTCATCCGATGATGCCGCCGGCGGCAGCCAGGTGGACCTGACAAGCCCACCGGCACCGGTGTCCTGGTCGTCGATGTCGGGGGTGAAGGTGCCCGGAGGCGACCAGGGTCCGCGACAGACCTCACCGGTGCGGCGGGGATACGAGCACTCTCCCCAGGGCGCGGTGCTGGCGGCCGTCAACGGCCAAGCCCTGATGTCGCTGGCACCGAACGAGGACACCCAGGAGGTGGCCGACTTCGTCCTGGCCCCGGGTCCGGGCCGGGATCAATGGGTCCAGGCCCGTGCGCTGGCGAACATCTCCGGGTCGGTCGACCAGGAGACCGCCCCGCGGTTCACCGGGTTCAAGGTAGCCGACTACGACGAGCAGTCGGCGCAGGTGATCGTTGCGGCCCAATACCGGCAGCCGGAGACCTGGACGGGGGTGTACCCGGTCCAGCTGAAATGGATTAATGATGATTGGCGGGTCGTCAATCCGACCCGCGAGGCCGGGGTACACGTCACCCCGGTGGACAACACCGACGGGTTCACCGACCTGTCTGCCGACAACCAAGGACATCACGGCTAAGTGCCGTGAGACCAACCTAGTTCAAGGAGCTTTGCGCATGAGTGATGCATACCCCCAGCCCCGCCGCCGGCGATCGCGGTGGTGGATTCCGGCGATCGCGGTCGTCGTCGTCATTGCCGTCGCCGCGGCCATGGTGTGGCTGTCGTCGCGCGGCCACAAAGACGGGGAGACGTCTGCACCGCAGGCGAGCCAGCAGACGTCGACGCCGGCAAGCCAGCCCGGCATGGCCACCACCGGCGGCGGTGGCAACGTGAACTCTGACTTCTGGGGTCGGCGCGTGGTGGTCCCGTCGAATCCCGACGGGGACGTGCTGGAGCAGCATCCGGTCGATCCGGCCAATGCGTGCGACAAGTCGAGCTATGCGCGCGTGCCCGGTGACCTCCAGGCGCAGCGGACGCACACCATGTCCACGCTGTGGAGCTCGACCGATGGACCAACCGGGATCACCGAGTCGATTCCCAGCGGGTACAGCCACACCCCGCAGGGTGCAGCTCTTGCAGGATGGAACTACTTCTCCCTGTTTAATGTTGGTGGGGAAATTGGGTATTCATCAGCTCGGAACTTCTTCGGGTTCTCTGAAGAAGAGAAGAGGGAGCTTGAATCAATTCCTGGAGGTCCAGATAAGGAAATCACACGCGACAGGACGAAGATGGTCGCTCCGGCTGCCGTGAAGTACCTCAGCTGCCACGACGACCAGGTTGTCGTCCAGTACTTCCTTCCTGTCCCGGACATGAATACCGGTGAGGCGGATCGACCGAGGTACGCCCTTCTCCAGCTGCCGGTGAAGTGGGTTGGCGGCCACTGGGAACTCAACATGGACAAGAACACGAACACAGGCGGAAACATGGTCGACTCCATCGATGGTGAGGCGGTCCAATGGGACTACTAAACAGGTTGTCTGTGCTGGTCGTCACTGTCGTTGTGCTGCTTGTGGGTTCGGGGACGGCCTCGGCGGAGCCGCAGCAGAACGACTTCCAGAAGGACTTCGCCCAGTGCAAGGAGGAGCACGGCGGACCCGCCATCTTATGGAAGGGTGCAGACGACTGGATATTCGACAAGCTCCCCGAACCAGTCAGGGGAGGATTGGACAACGTCAACTGCACCATCCAGGGCGCGAGTGATCATCCCGGGGATGCGTTATCGACGGCGGCGGGAAACGCGGCGTCGAAGTTCTGGGGTGACCCGGTCGGCAAGTTCGCCAAGTCCGTCATCGAGGGCAATGAGCAGGCCCTGCAGATGGTGATGACGTTCTGGATGGACTTCGACATGGGCAAGGCCATGGTCGAGTCTAATTCGACCGGCGTGGTGAACATCATGTGGGTGATCGTGCTGGGGGCGATGGTGGTCAACTTGATCATCGTCGGGTCCCGGATGGTGTGGCTGCGCCGCCAGGGTGTCGCCGACGGCCTCGAGGAAGTCGGCGGGATGTTCTGGAATGCTGCGCTGTACTCGATTGTTCTTCCTGCTGGAATCTTCTCTGCGGTGGGTGCGACGGATGTGCTCAGTCATGCGATTCTGGAGAACTTCGGCGCGTCGGACTCCAAGTCGTTCCTGGACGGGGTCAACCTCGGCGACGACCAGGCGGGCCCTGTGGTGATGCTGTTCATCGCCGGGTTGGCGTTCGCCGGATCGGCGGTGCAGTTTCTGGCGATGGTCGCCCGGGTGCTGATCCTTCCGGTGCTGATCGGCCTGATGCCGTTGTTCGCGGGGATCTCGGCGACCGACTGGGGCCGACAGGCGCTGGCGTCGGCGCGCAACTGGTTGATCGCACTGGTGCTGTACAAGCCTGTGGCGGCACTGTTCTACTGCGTGGCGTTCTGGGTCCACGACAACGTTGAGGGCGACGGCATCGTGTGGACTGCGGTGCGCGGCTTGGCGGTCGGTTTGGCGGGCTTTTCGATCCTGTCGCTGGTCAAGGTCATCATCCCTGGCATGGCGTCGATGGGGGGAGCGAACTCCGCGGCGATGGGTGGGGCTCTCGGTGGGGTGACCGGCGCTGTTGCGGCCGGGGCGATCAGCGGCATGGGTGGTGTTGCCGGCATGGCCGGCAAGGCAGCCACCGGTGCAGGAAAGTCGGCGACCGGGGGAGGGGCTGCCAGGACCGGATCCGCCGCGTCCCGTTCGGCGACCGGTGCCGGCCGATCCGGCGTCGGTGGAGGCGGCGGTGCGTCGTCGGCGTCGCCGGCGGGGATGCCGGCCGGGGCATCGGGGGCGTCCGCGACCACCGGTTCCGGTGGTGTTGGTGTCGCCGCCTCGCCAGCCGGTGCCGGTGCCTCGGGGGCCGGTCACGCTCATGCCGGGTCCACCGGAGGCAGTGCTGCTGTTGGCGGTGGGGGGCTGGGGGCCGGCTCCGGCGGTGGTGCGGGTGCGCCGGCGGGGTCCGGTGCGGTGGCGACGTCGGCCAATCATGCGGCAGGTGAGTCTGCGTCACCGGGGTCTGGATCGGCCGGAGGCGGTGGTGCCGCAGGACACGTGTCTGGTGGAACTGGTGGTGCTGGTCGGGTCCGTGGCGCGGCGGGAACGGCGATGGCCCGTGTCGGCCAGGGTGGGGCGACGGTCGCTCGGGGGGCTGCGGCCGCGTCGCGTATTGCCCGTGCTGCAGGGCGGACCGCGGGAGCGGTGTCGCAGCACACCGGGATGCTGTTCGACGACAGCATCGGTTCGTCCGGTCATCCGGGTCAGATCAGAAGGTAGGTGGGTTGGAGTGGAAGCAGCGGAAATCAGGACGTACACGCTGGGTCGGCCGCCGGCCACGACTGGTCTGGGCGGGATCTCGATGAAGACAACGGTCATGATCGCCGTGACGTTCGTGTCGGTGATCGGCACGTTCGTGTTGCTCGGACCGTTGGTGGCACTGGTGGTTGCGTTGTGTGGGGCGGGGTTGATCGCGGTGGTGGCGGTGCCTGTTCGAGGCCGGTCGATGGCGGCAGTGATGCAGTTGTCGTGGCAGGCGCGCAGACGAACCCGGCGGGGGGAGGGGTTGTACGTCTCGGGCCCGGACTCGAAGGTGCCGGGAGGTAGGTTTGCCGCGCCCGGTCCGCTGGCCAGGATTGAGCTGGTCGAGTCGGTTGATTCGGCGGGCAACGCCTATGCGATCGCTGTGGATCGGCCGAACAACCGGGCGACGGTGTTCTTCGACTGCCAGTTGACCGGTGATGTCGACCGCACGATCGCCGAGCGGGACCAGAACACCGCCGACTACGGACGGTTCATGGCGGGGTTGAGCTTGTCGGGCGATGTTGTCAGCGACGTGACGGTGATCTCGCACCGTCCGGCCACGGGACAGTTGGCCGAGCAGGAGGTTTCGGCCCAGCTTGACCCCAATTCTCCTGAGCTGGCCCGGAGGATCCAGGCGGAGGCTGCCGCCGAGTTGTCGACTGCCGGTGCGGAGCTGGAGTGCCACAAGGCGATCACGTTTGCGATCGATCGGACCGAGAAGCTCGACGACAGCTTCATCGACAACCTGAACTACCTGATCCCGAACATCTACCCCGAGCTGGCCTGGGCCGGGATCATCGCTGCCCCGATGGACTATGAGGCGGTGGTGTCGAGGGTGCACAGCTTCTACGATCCGTCGACCGAGCCGTTGTTCGAGTCGCTGCGGGTCGAAGGGCGCAGCCACGGCCTGTCCTGGCACGACGTTGGTCCTGGGTACGCGGATGCGTCGGATTCGGTGTACTGCCACGAGAACTGCCGGTCGATGACCTGGGAGATGGTCGAGGCCCCGGCGTCGACGTTCGAGGACCGGGTGCTGCGTCCGCTGGCGCAGCCGAACGTCAACATTCCGCGTGGCCGGTTGGCGTTGATCTACTTCCCGATCAGCTCCGAGCGGGGATCGAAGATCGTTGAGCGGGAGCACAAGGATGCCCTGGTTGGAATGAACAGTTCCAAGTCGATCACCAAGACATCTGCGACGATTCGCGCCGAGGAAACTGACCAGGCCCGCCGCGAGGTCGGCCGTGGGGCACAGATGGGGCTGTACTCGCTGATGTACACCGCCACGCTCGGGCCGGACGATGACGCTCGGCGTGTGTCCAGCGCGGTGCGGCAGGCGGCCAGCCAGGCGTCGATTCGGCTGGAACCGTACAAGGGCATGCACGATGCGGGATTCGCCATCACCGCCGGGATCGGTGTGACCTCCAGCGGGTTGAACACCGTGGCACGGACCCTGCGGTGAGCGGCAGGCACAGACGAGACAAAGACACGCGATAGAGACACGAAAGAGCAGGCATGGCACAGAAAACCGGTCAAGCAGCGGTGACAGGACGCGGCGGTGCTGGAGTACCGCGGGGTCGACGGAGTGGTTCGTGGCCGATGCGGCTGCTCGATTGGATCTCCGGATCCGGTTCAGGACGGTCGTCGCCCCGGCCGGAGCTGGGACAGACCAGGTTGGTCGAGGAGCGAGACGTCCGGGGGTTCGATACCGGCATGTTCCTGGATCATGGTCGCCGGCAGGGCACGGTGAACCTGTCGTTGCCCCAGTTCGACCCGGAGCAGGAGGCGGGTTCGCCGCTGGTCGACGAGTCCTCGTGGCGGGAGTGGGAGGACCAGATCAGCCGGGTCGAGCAGATGGTATGCACCGCCACGATCGACGAAGCCGGGGCCGGTGCAGCGGCCCCGAGGATTGCGACGACCTTCAGGGCGGTCGGCAAAGCCGAGCGTCGCGACATGGGCCGGTTGGCCACCGAGGTCTCACTGCGGATCCCCCAGCTCTACGACCATGCCGAAGCCCTGGGCCTGTCGGCCAGGCCGATGACGGCTGATGCGGCGGGGACAGCCGTGGCCCGGGCGTTGACGGGGGTGCAGATCCCGTTCGGCCGAATCAACGAGGTTGGCTGGGACGTGTTCAACGAGGAGGTCGTGCTCGACGTTCCCGCTGTCCGCGCGATCAGCGGGGCCGGGCCTGTCGATTCGGACGGTGACCACGACCGGGGCCGTGATCTGCGTCGGTGCGTGGCGTTCGTCGCCGACATCTCCGATGACCAGGTTGCCGGTGTGGTCGATCAGATCATGGCGGACTGGTCGAATCTGGGCCAGGCGGCCGGGTCGGGGTTGTTGCGTCGGACCAGGATGTTTCGCCCGTACGTGCTGCCCGACGGCGTCGGTGAGGGTCTGGCCACGGGTCAGGGGCGCCGGTGGGCGGTGCTGACGGTGGTGGGCAATGAGGCCGCGGATGTGGCGTTGCGGGCTGCGGTGGATCTGGCTCCGGAGGTCGGTCTGAAGGTCCGACGGTGCCGGGGGCGAATGGCCACCGGCGTGCTGTCGGGTCTGGGGGTCGGGGTGTGTGGATGGCAGCACATTGCCGCGGCCGACCGGATTACTGGTCCCACGGCAATTCGGCAGACGCCGGCGGACAATGGAAGGACGAAGGCATGGGAATGATTCCGAAGTGGCTCAAGGGCCGGTCGCGCGCCAGTGACGACGATCGGTTCCGGGTGCTCTACGCAGCGATTCTGGATGGAACGGCTGAGGCACCGCGGTGGCACGAGACCGACGGGATGGCCTTCGCGCGGTGGAAGTCGCGCAACCGGGATGTCACGGATCGGATGGATCGGATCAAGCGGGCCGAGGCCGGTATTGCCCCGGTGGCGTTCGAGGAAACGTTTTCGGCTGCCTCACGACGTGGCTATGCCGCCCCCGGCGGCGGATACGCCCGGGCGGTGGGAGAGGCGCGGCGGTACCAGACCGCAACGAGCCTGAACGCGGGATTCCAGCCCAACGTGGTCGGGGCTCCGGCCCCGATGATCGGCGCACCTTTGGGGCGTCACGTCGTCACCGGTGTCGATGTCGGATTCGATGCGCTGAGCTGGTTTGCCGAGGGGATCATCTCGAATCCGTCGGCTTTCGTGATGAGTCTTCCTGGTCTGGGGAAGTCGACGTTTATCCGGAAGATCCTGATGAACCATGTCGCCCAGGGGCACGTGCCGATCATCGCCGGGGATATTAAGCGCGAGTACGTCGGCTTCGCCGAGCAGGTCGGGGGCCAGGTGATCACCCTGGCTCCGGGGAAGGGGCGGATCAACCCGCTCGATGCCGGGGCGTTGGGCGGGATCGTGCCGATCCTGGAGGACAATCGGGATCGGCTGGCTGCCGAGGGGAAGCTCGGTGTCATTGACGAGGTCAAGGACAAGGTCCGCCACCGGCAGGTGACCATGGTTGCCTCGCTGCTGTCGCTGGGTCGGTCGGGCCCGGTCAAGGACTACGAGACGACGTTGATCTCGTGTGCGCTGCGTGAGATGTACGCCTCGGAAGATTCGGGGTTCGACTGGGCGAGTCCGCCGCTGGTGGCGGATCTGATTGATCACCTCGACCGCGGCACTCCGGAGTTGTGGCGCATCGCTCGGGCGAGGACCGAGGCCGAGTGGTTCGCCCGGGTCGATGAGCTGATCCTGTCGCTGAATTCCCTGCTCGACGGTGCGACCGGTCAGATCTTCAACGGGCACACCACTGATCCGATCAGCGTGGACTCGACGGCGGTGGTCATGGACGTCTCCAGCGTCGACCGGGGCGATGCTGCGATGAAGGCTGCCGTGATCCTGTCGGCCTGGTCGGCGGCATTCGGTGCGGTCGAGGCCGCGCACACGCTGGCCGATGTGGGGCTGCGTCGGCAGAAGTACTTCGCGTTGACGTTGGACGAGATGTGGCAGACCCTCGGTGCAGCCCCGGGGCTGGTGGCCCGTGTCGACGAGATCAGCCGACTCAACCGTACGGATGGCACGGCGCTGTACGAGATCACGCACACCAGCGAGGACCTGGAGGCGTTGCCGACCGAGGAGGACAGGAAGAAAGCCAAAGGCTTTATCGCCCGGGCCGGGGCGGTGGTCTGCGGTGGGTTGCCGATGGAGGAGATCCATCTTCTGCAGAACACGCTGCGGTTTACCTCTGCCGAGGCGGACAGGGTGGTGTCCTGGTCGCGGGGTGCGACACCGAAGCGATCAAGGGGTGGTGGCCGCAAGGCGCCACCGCCTGGTCGGGGCCGGTTCATGATCAAGCCGAGCAAGGACGGTGCACCGGGTATCCCGCTGCAGACGGTGCTGCACTTCACCGAGGTCGAGCTGGACCTGCACAACACCAACAAGCGGTTCGATGATCTGTACGCCGCCGCCGAACGATCCCCGGTGGGAGCGTGAACCATGGGTTTTGTCGCTGAGTACAGTCCCACGGTCCGTGCCGACGCGGTCGATCTGCTCCTCGATGGGCTCAGGAAGGGCCTGTCGATCGTCGACGCGGCCGCGGTGGTCCATGACGTCCACGGTGTATCCCGGCAGAGGTTGACCCAGTGGGCGCGTGCGGACGGTCACGTCCTGCGGCCGACCTACGCCGCCATGGAGGCGGCCCAGGCAGAGATCAGGAAGCTGCGCCGACAAATCGACGTGCTGTCGGGACGGGAGGACTAGCCGGTGAAGGCGCGCGTGGTGAGCATCGGGCTGGTGGTGTGCCTGGTGGTGGTTTTCATCATTGTCCTCATCGGTGCCGGTGACGAAGACAACCAGTGCACGGCCCCGGGTACAGGCGGGTCAGCGGTGGTTGACGGTGACTTCGCGTACCCGGCAGAAAAAGACAAGGTCACCATGTCCAGCCCGTTCGGGCCGCGCGACGGTGGGTTCCACAAGGGCCAGGACCTGGCCGGCCCGCTGGGCACGAAGATTTTCGCCTTCGCCGACGGTGAGGTCGTTGCCGCGGCCGACCAGGGGGTCAGTGGCTTCGGCGGGTGGGTGGTCATCGACCACACCATTGCTGGCCAGCCGCGGTCGACGGTGTACGGGCACATGAATCCCGGCGGGGTGCACGTGCATGTCGGCGATCACGTGACCCGCGGCCAGCACATCGCCGATATTGGCAATGCTGGTGAGTCGAGTGGCCCGCACCTGCACTTCGAGATCACTCGGGGTCTGCGCCTGGCTGGTGGCCAGCAGGAGGACCCGGGCCCGTGGCTGGCCAAAATCGGCAACGGCGGCGGTGGCGAGGCCCCGGCATCTGGTGGTGCGGCGACCGCACCGGGTGCGGATGTGCCGGTTGCCGCGTCCGGGCGATCGCTGGATGCCCGGCAGTTGGACAACGTCCGGGCGATCATCGCCGCAGGCAAGGGCCGGGGCGCGTCGCCGAATGTGATCAAGGCGGCGTTGATGGCCGCCTCGCAGGAGTCGAGCTACCGGATGCTGGCGTCTCGGGCGGTGCCGGAGTCGCTGAACTATCCCAACGACGGTGTCGCCCCGGGTGATGGGATGAGTGTGGGCCTGTTCCAGATTCAGGTGCCGATGAACATGCCGGTCGCCGACGGAATGAACAGGGATAAGCAGATCAGCTGGTTCTTTGATACCGCATCCGAGTTGTCGGACCCGGGCAAGGAGGCGTGGGAGATCGCGGCGGATACCGAACGACCCCGGGAGGACCTGCGCGGCGAGTACAAGCAGTGGGCCGCGGATGCTGACGCGCTGCTAGCCAGCGAGGGCAACATCGCACCGACCGGCGGCAACGATTGTCCACCCGGGGGTGGTTCTGGGGGCATCCCGGCCAGTGCCAGCGAGTTCGCGAAGAAGGCGATTGAGGCCGCCCGCCGGCAGAAAGGCCAGGACTACGTCTGGGGCGGCGGTGACGCCAATGGCCCGACCGGTGGTGGTTTCGACTGCTCCGGCCTGACCTTGTACGCCTACGCCCAGGCCTCGGGGGGTGCGGTGGTGATGCCGCACTTCACCGGCTCGGATTCCAATCCTGGCCAGCTGCATGATCCGCGGTTGGTTGATGTCCCCCTGGATGCGATTGAGCCAGGCGACCTGCTGTTTTTCGGATCACTATCGGATACCCACCACGTCGGCATTGCCATTGATAAGACCACGATGATTCATGCGCCGGATTTCGGCCAGCAGGTCAAGGAAGAACCACTGAGCCATTTCAGTGACCTGGTCGCGGCCAGGCGGATCAAGGAGGAGAAGTGAACATGAACACGGTGACGACCCCGGCACGGGGTGTGGGTGCCGGCCGGCGGATGGTCGCCGCGGGCCTGGCCGTGGCGCTGGGATGCGCGGGATGCTCGACCGGGGGCAACCAGGCTGAGCCGGCGGGGCCGGCTGAGCAGCATCCGGGGCAGGCGTCGACCAGTAAGGCTGCCGGGACCGGTCAGGACGGCCCAGACCCGGCAGACAGCGACAGCACAGCGGAGACGTCGGTGGTGCAGGTCGGCTCGGGCGACGGATTGGCTGACCGGTCGTATGTGCCGCTCGACCGGTCGGTTTTTTCTGACGGTATTGACGAGAAGGATCCGGCCAGTGTGCTGACCCAGGGGCTGGCCGCATCGTTTGCCTGGCGTCCTGTTGACGATGGCACGCAGTTTGAGGCGTTCCGCCGGGCGCATTCGGTGTGGAACAACACGTACTTGGCTGACAACGAGACCAGGTTGACGACACTGGTTCCCATGTCGTGGTCGGCGTGGATCGACTGGTCCGACCGGGGCGTGCGGTTTACCCCGCAGGTGACGATTCTGGGCGATCAGCACCCGCGGGATACCGACACGGATTTCTCCAGGGTGGTCAAGATCGATCAGGTTGCCGTCGGCGGGGGCCGGCCGGATACCCGTGAGTTGTCGCTGGTGGCCACGGTGCGGGTGCACAAAACGGATCTGGGGTGGCGGCTGGACAACCTCAACGTCATCGACAACCTGCCAGGAGATAGCTGATGGGCCGCCAGTCGAGACTGCGGGGTTTGTCGCCAGCGTTGGCCGTGGCGGTGGTGCTGGTGCTGTCCGGCTGCGGGTCCAACTCGTCGGACGTGCCTGCCGGCTCGGACGAGACCGCGGTGATCGATCCGGTCGCGTTCGACCCGGCACCTGCGGCGATGAGTGTGTTGACCACGCTGCTGAGCTGGACCCCGGCGGCCCAGTCCGGTCCGCTGGACATTCCGGTCGATGCAGCCGACCGCCTGCTGGCCGGCGGTTTGCGCGACCAGGCCACCCACCCCCGGACGGCGTCCGGGGTGCTGGCGAAGCCTGCCGGGTGGGACGGGTGGGCTGCCGCGGGTGCGCAGGTCCGGGCGATCGTGCCGACCGCGACGGTGCGCGATGATCCGGTCGACGATTCTGCTCGCTTGGTCGATGCGACCGTGGAGCAGACGCTGGCCTACCCGGACGGGTCCCGATCGGACCTGGCCCGGATGCGTGTGACGGTGCACCTGGTCAGCGTGGATGGGCGGTGGGCCGCCGACGGGATCACACCGGCGGGCCCGGCGGGGCCGTCCGTCTCCGGTGGGGTGCGGCCGTGACCTCCGGGGCGGCCGCCGCCGCGGCGGCGGTGGCTGTGGCAACCGTCCCGGCGGCCCACCAGGTGCCGGTGGTGCAGGCGTGCCCACCGCAATCGTCATCGCCTCTGCACCGGCCCGGGAGGTGCCGCCTATGAGCGCCACGCCCCGTGACGGGCCGGCCGGGTCACCGGCAGACCGGATAGCACGCCAGAACACAGCGAACAAAGGACAGACACATGAGCACGACGAGCACGACCAGAACGAAGACCAACGACGCGGACAGCGCCCGGTTCAATGAGATCGAGGGGCTGGTCACCGCGCCGGAGAACAAGGCACGCCTGCAGGCCGCCGCCACCTCAGCCGAGGTGCGGACGATTGCCGGTGAGCTGGGAATCGATGCCTCGGATGGCAGCCGGGACATGGGCAAGTTCATCTTCAAGCTGAAAGTGATCGGGGTAGACCTGCCCGCCATGGCCAAAGCCGAGGCCGCGGCTCGTCGTGCCGAGGCGGCACAAGCTGGTGAGGCGCTGGCCTGCCGGGCCGGTGGGTTGCCGGTGGTGCGGTTGTGGTCGGCGGCGGTGGAGTCCGGCGAGGAGGACGAGTCCACCGGCGCGTTCGCCATCGTCGACGCCGAGGGTGCGGCGGTGTGGTACGGGTCGTTCCACCCCCGCTTCGAGAAGATCCGCACCGCCGGTGACCTGGTGTCGGCCGAGCAGTCGGCGGCGGACAAGGCGGTCTACGCCACCTACCGGGCCAGGATGGCCGCCGGGGTCGACGAGGTCGCGCTGTGGCTGACAGTCACGTGCCCGGACCTGGATGTGGCTGCGCTACGGGCAGCCGGTGGCCGGCTGGGCGTGGCGGTGGATGTCACTGTCGATGAGGCGGACCTGTCGGCGGTGGAGATGGCCGAGATGCCGGGATGGCGGGCGATCAAGGACGTCTCGGACGCGGAGCTGGCCCGCCTGGTCGACACCGACAGGGATGCCGATGCTGGGGCCGGCGACGAGCATGCCGACGACGCCGGAACGGGGGAGTAGGCCGTGGCCGTTCGCGAGAGAGGACGTCACAGTGCAGCGGCGGATCCGAGGCTGTGGGTCCTCGGTGGCCTAGCATCGCTGTGGGGTATTGGTGTGCTGGTCTGCTCTACCCTGGGAGAGTCGGATGACCCGGCGTCCTGGCCGGTCGGGGTCTGGTCGGGGCAGGTGAGCGTGGCAGTTCCGATCATCACGGTCGTGCTGGTGGCCGCCATGGCAGCAGCAGGGGTGTGGTTGTGGCGGCGAATCTCCGGTGGGACGGCCGCGACGCTCAAGCCCTACCGCGTGGCCGCCGGTGAGATGGTCGACCCGCGGAGGCTGGAGCAGATCACCGAGAACAAGGCCACCTGCTCGCGCGACCACCTGGTGCCCGCTTTAAAGGGCACGTCCGGGCCGGTGGGTATCAAGTTGGGCACGACGCTGCGGCGGAACATGCCGGTCTACCTCGACTGGGAGTCGACGCTGCTGGTGGTGGCCGGCCCGAGGATGGGCAAGACCCAGGCGATCGCCCTTCCAGCGATCGCTACTGCCCCTGGGGCGGTGATCGCGACGTCGAACAAGCCAGACATCTACGCACTGTCCCACCAGTACCGTCGCACCCGGGGACGAGTGTGGTGCTTCGACCCGCAGGACGTGGCCGCCGGGGTGACGAACTTCTGGTGGAATCCGCTGGGACGGGTCCGCGAGCTGGTCGACGCCGAGCGCCTGGCCGGGTGGCTGACCAGCGCGATCGGTAAGTCCGACACGGCCAACCAGACCAACAAGTACTTCGACGACGAGGGCGAGCGGGTGCTGGCGTACCTGATCATGGCCGCCGCCGTCGGCGGTGGGGACCTGGTGCACGTGTTCGAGTGGCTGCAGGACTTCCACGACCAGACGCCGGTGACGCTGCTGCGGGACGCCGGATTGTCCAGCACCGCGGACAGCCTGACGGCGGTGCAGACGATGGAGTACCGCCAGCGCGACGGCATCGTCGGCTTCGCCCGCCAGCCGGTCGCACTGCTCAACCACCGCCGGTTCGCCCAGCTGGTCACCCCGCCGCAGCGGGTGCGGTTCGTCCGCGACGACGACGGGCTGCTGCTGCGGGAGCCGACCGAGGGGCTGCACGACCGGGAGCTGGCCGAGTTCGTCCCGGCGGAGTTCCCCGACTCGACCGATACGCTGTACGCGCTATCAAGGGACACCGGACGGTCGGCCGCGGGGCTGCTGACCGCGTTGACTGCCGAGGTGCTGGAGGAGGCCGTCGACCACGGTGCCCGCCACGGCGGCCGGCTGCCGGTGCCGATGGTTGCAGTCCTCGACGAGGTCGCCAACATCTGCCGGATGGCCGAGCTGCCCCGCCAGGTCAGCCACTTCGGGTCCCGGGGGGTGATCACGATCACGATCCTGCAGTCGCCGGGGCAAGCCCGCGGCGTGTGGGGCGCCGAGGGCTGGGACGCGCTGCGGTCGTCGTCGGCGGCGAAGCTGTACGGCGGCAACGTCTCGGACGAGGCGTACCTGCGGGACCTGTCGGCGGCGGTGGGCCACCACAGCGTGGCCTACGGGTCGCGGTCGACGTCGTCGTCGGGGGTGTCGCATTCGACGAACGTGCATCGTGAGCCGATCCTGGAGTCCGATGACCTGGAGGCCCTGCCGAAGCAGCTCGCGCTGCTGCAGACCCCGGGCAACCGGCCGGTGCTGGTCAGAAAGGACTTCATCTTCAACAACCGGGAGCTCAACCGCAGGATGCGGGACGACACCACCAGCGGTGAGGAGGCGAAGTGACCGGCGACGAGACCCCGGCCGACGACACGGACCTGGACGCTGACCTGGATGCGGTGATGGACGACCTGGACTTCGCGGCCGGGACCGCCGACGACACGAAAGAACATCGGGCGGACGGCGGCGGAGAGCCCCTGCGGCCGGCAGGGCCGGACGAGGCCACGGATGAGGAGGTAGACGGTCCGGCTCCGGTGTACACCGACGCCTACGAGTTCGCGGTGGATTTCCTCGGCTCCACGGTCAGCCGGCTGATCTCGGCCCAGGCGGGGGTGGGCCTGCGGTGGGACCGGCAGTGGTGGCGCTACCCCGAGGTGCGGTTCCGGATGGAGCTGATGTGGCGGACCTGGGAGGTTGCCAACGCCGACCCGGACCCGGCCGCGATGGAGTCGTGGACGCGGGTGGTCATGGACCACCACTTGGCGGTGATCCTGTCGGAGACCGGGCCGATGCGCGGCCACGGACCGCAAGAGACCATCGGAGCGGAGTACCCGCCGGCCCACCCGAGGCGTGATGCAGACGAGCGGGACCGCGACGACAGCGACAGATCCCGGACGATCGCCCCTGACGACAGTCATGAGAACGGGCACATACAGTGAGCTACGTCGCGATATGTTGGCTAGGTACCGTCACTGTCATACAACGTGTAGTGAGTCATGCACTGTATTGACTCACTACAGTGACTGGATGTACATTTTGGTTAGAGCGTCCGTCATCTTCTCCTCACCGATGACCATCGCTCATGGGAAAGCGGCCGACCATACCGCGAAGAGTCGGCCGACCGCTTTGGCCTAGAGCTCCAGCAGCCAGTCGAAACCATCACGGACACAGTCCGCGATCACTTTGGCTACCGCGTGCTCCAGAATCCGCTGCAGGACGCTGCCACGTCCTCGGCGGATTCGTCCTTTTACAGGACGTTTTCGGTGCACACTCACAGGCCTCACCTCCCTCCATGACAGAGTAGGGTCAGGTTGCGTGCCTTGACGCGGGCCCTGGGCCTGGTCCGTCACGCGGTGCGGCCATCATGGGACACCGCGGGAGGCAACCAATTAGCTTATACAATGGTGCACGTCCTGCACCAGAGGTTAGACGCCGAGTCCGGTGCCGGTGACCGGGCCGGAGTCCATCCCGAAACCATCCGCGGACTGCTCAGGTCCGTGGGTTCCGCCGGCGGCGACGTGTACCAGCGCCTCGTCGATGGAGTAGGGGAACAGCCCGTCGGGCAGTTCGGCCGGGGCCACCTCGTCGGCGGACACCGTCTCAGGGATCGCCCCGCCGACCGGTGGCTCGAGGTCAGCCGAGCCAGCCGGAACCGCGTCTGCCGCACCGGCATCCACCTCCGGGGCGGGGGCACCGTCAGTATCCCCGGACCCCACGAGACCAGCCCCGTTGGTGGCTCCGGTGTAGACCATCACGCCGACCGTCACCGCCGCCAGGGAGGGGACAACCGCATCAGACGCGGTCGCCGGGTCCTGCCTGACCTCGGCATCGCGCAGTCCCTGCTGGTAGGCGTCGTCGCGTTCGCGGTCCAGGTCGGCGACGGTCAATCCACAGCGTCGGTGTAGCTCGTCGTCGGCGCGGACAGCGGCCTCGGGGCGGGTGTCGCGGGTGGCGTCGGCGATAGCCCACCGCACCGCCAGCGACGCAGACTCACGCGTGCGGGTCTCGACCCCGGCGGTGGCCCGGGCCAGCCGGTCGGCGCGCAGCCTGGCCCACCGGCCGGGATTGGTGTACCTGCCCCGGGTAGCGGTGAGGTAGGCCAGCTGCCGGCGGGCCTGGGCGATAAGTGCCCTGACCTCGTTAGCCTGGTTTGTGGTCATAGTTCTGGTCCTTCCTGGGTCCTGGTCGGTAATGCTGGCCCGGTCCCTGCAGCGGGGGTGAACCTGTCCGGACGTGGCCGTCGGGACTCGGAACCCGTCGAAGCGGTGTCAGTGGCCGAGTCGGTGGTGTCCGCGTGGGCCTGGACCCCGGCGATGACTCCGCGCAGCACGTCAATCGGAGTATCGGACGGTACATCATCACGGGTGCCTGCAGGTCTGCCTGACGACCCGGCGGTCTTCTCGACGGCAGCTCGGGCTCGGGCGGCGCGCTCAGCACGACGCCGCCGGGACCGAATCCTGTCCTGGTTGACCGCCGCCGGCTGCCCCGGCCGAGGACCAACACCCTCACCGGCCTGACCATCCTGGCCGTCGTGGCCACCAGTGGATATCTGAGACCCGGCCAGGTCCTCGGCAGGCCCATCACTATTGACCGGATCGACCGGTGTCGACGAGGTGGGAGAGTCGCCCCGACCCTCGTCCACGGCGTCGTCCGCCGCGGCAGACTCCACCACACCAGCAGCGGCACGCCGTTCGGCAATCTCGTCACGCAACCTGGCGATCAACTCCCGCCGACGCTCCCGGCTGGCCGGGGCATGGTTGACCAGCAACCCCTCGGCAACGTGCCGGCGCTCCGTCCACAGCTGCTTCTCCGCCCGACGACGTGCCGCACGGGCCTGCTCAACGGCGATGTGCTCCTCATCAACCCGGGCGGCGTGATCCAGCCGCGCCTGCCACTGCGCGTCATTGGCCGCCAACGAGGAGACCGCCAACCACTCCCGCTCCGGCGGCAGGCTACGGGTCACCTCGGACAGCCGCCACCGGGCCGCCTGCTCACCCGCCCGGGCCTGCTCGAGTGCCCGCCGGGCAGTAGCGATCTTTTCATCACGGTGACGGGTGAACCTCCCGGCCGCCACCGCCTGGCCCAGCCTGTCCTCGGCCGCGGCGACCTCCGCTGCGGCAGCATCCCGGTCACGCTGCAAAGCCACTGCCCGGTTGATCCTGCCGGCGGTGGCCACCGTGTCGTTCCACTCCGCCTCGACCCGACTGACCGCCGGCCGGGACAGCGCATCCTGCAGCCCCTTATCCGGATCCACCGCCGCATACGACACCCCAGAGGCCGAGACACCGTCGATCCGCCGCAAAGCGGCATCGCACTCGGCAATGTACGCCCGGATCTGCGACGGGGCGAAACCAACCATCGGCGACTCGCCGCCGAGCCGGTGGTGTTCGGTGGCGACCCGGACCAGTGCCGGGACGATCCGCCCGGCGGCCTGATCGCCGGCCAGTGTTCCACCCAACGCCTGGTCCAGCCTGTCGTGCAGCTGCTCCCGGCGCTTCTCGTCCTGTCCGGCGGCCTCCGCGGCCGCACCCACACCGGCCCCAGCACCGGTATTGGCATCGATGCCGCCGAGCAGCTCGGCCGGGTCCGCCCCGGTGGCCTCGGCCACCGCAGCGATCCTGCGCACCGCCGTAGACCACGCAGCGTGGTACTCCCGCCGGTCGGGCAGATGCTCGCCGACCAGGCCCGTCCACCCCGGTTGCTGCTCGACAGCACGGTCGCCGGCGGCGTGCAGGCCGTCCTGCACCACCCGGTAGACCTTCCGGCAGAACCGGTCGGTCTCACCGTCGATCACCCCGTCGCGCAACGGTCCGGTGGCCTGCAGCGGCGGGCACGCCCCAACCGCCCACGACAGATCCTCGTCACCATCGCCGGTGTCAGCCCCGGCGCCGGACCGGGCCGCGGAGTGCCGGTCGACCAACTCCATGCGCACCATAAACGCCAGCGACCCCCGCTGGTCGGGCTCGGCACTATCCCACCGGTGCTTCGCCGCCGCCACCGACTCGACCAGCAGCCGGTCGGTGTCCGCCTCGACAGCATCCAGCGCAGAGACCACCCGCGCCAGCCGCACGGTCTGCGGATCCGCCGCCAGCAGCCCCTCGGCCTCTGCCAGCGACGCCGCGTCCCTGGCGTCGTCCTTCCGCCGCTCCTGCTCGACCCCGGCAGCCTCGGCGGTCGCTGCCCGGGCGGCGGCCAACACCACCTGAACACCAGTCGACTCGACCAGGTCCCGGTAGGCCAACCGCACCGACTCCGGATCATCGCCGACCGCCGCATTCGCCAGCGCCGCCCGGGCAGTAACATCCGACCCATCACGGGCGACGATCGTCTCCAGCACCTGCCTGGCCGACGGAGCAACCAGCTCACCAATGTGGTTGATTCCGGTGTGGCGGTCCAGATCCGGAACCACATCATCGGGCACCCACACCCGGTTGCACTCCCGCCCGCGGGTCATCGCCACATACAACGACTGCCTAGACATCCCCGGTGCAGCCACCACGAACGCGTCATCGACAGTCATCCCCTGCGCCCGGTGCACCGTCGTGGCATACCCCAGCTCCACCTCGTCGGCGACGTAGCCGGCCGGCAGCACCACCAGCTCACCCGATGCGGCCCGCACCGTCAGCGACCCGTCCGCCCCAACCGCCGCGACGGTCCACACT
The DNA here is from genome assembly GCF_030408615.1 of Corynebacterium bovis DSM 20582 = CIP 54.80. Lineage (NCBI taxonomy): Bacteria > Bacillati > Actinomycetota > Actinomycetes > Mycobacteriales > Corynebacteriaceae > Corynebacterium > Corynebacterium bovis. The sequence goes on from NZ_CP047188.1 coordinate 25,765, forward strand.
TCCCCGTTCTTCACCGACTTCCCGCCGTGGTGACCGTACCGGATCAGCCGGTTGTTGCGCCGGGTGACCACCACGTCCCCGACAGCCGCGCGGTTGCCGTCGGACAAACCGACCTCGCCGGCCAACGGGTTGACCGTCCCGTCGTCGATGAACGCCCTCCGGGCCAGGACGTTGAGCGCATCGACCGTGCCCCGGTCCGCGGCGATCATCACCGACGTCCGGCCCGCGGCCGTTGAGTCCCGCCAGGCGTCGAACACCTCGCCCGGAAGCTGCTCACGCAACCCCGACCGCACCCGGCCCCGGGCGGTGTACCAGTCCAACACCGATACCTCGCCGGCGCGCAGCCGCAGGCTGGCGTCGGCCTCCGCTGGATCGGAAAACCGGTGAACCTCCGACAGCACCGGCGCATCGGTCGCCTCCGCCAACTCGCCAAGCATCCCGCCGGCCTCAACCGCAGCCAGCTGCTGCGGGTCACCGACCAGCCGAACGAACGCCCCCGCCTCCGAAGCTCGCCGCACCGTCTCAGCCAGGTTCACCGTCGACGCCATCCCCGCCTCGTCGACCACGACCACATCCCCGGGCCCGAGCGACGCCAGCTCCTCCGGGACCCGCCGGGCACGGGTGTAGGTGTCGATCGTGAACGCCTCAACCCCCAGCGACTCACCCAACACCTCCGCCGCCCGGGCCGACGGAGCCAACCCCACCACCCGAGGCGAACGGGTCCCCCCACGGCCGTCGGGTACTACTGGACCGGCCTCCCACGCCCGGGCGAACACGTCCATCGCCGTGGTCTTGCCCGTCCCCGCCGGGCCCACCCCGACCGCCAGCTGCGCCGGAGAGCACAAAAGATGCTCGACAAACGCCTGCTTGTCCGCCGACAGGCCGAACCCACCACCGGCCTCCAATTCGGCAACCCGGGCGCGCATCTGCCCGACCGCATTGTCGTTGACCCGCCAAGTCACCGCCGCCTCCGACAGCGCATCCTCGGCGTCCAACACCTCCTGGCTGGTGTAGCGGGTCGACCCGGCGGCGACGTACACGCTCGTCCCATCGGCCCGGCACATCGACGCCGGAGCATCGGCCAGCACACCAGCGGCCCGGTCGACGGTGACGCACCGGCCGGTAACGATCCGGGTCACCAGCCGGGCCTCGACCTCCGCCCGGTGGTCGGGCGAGTCGAACGAGAACCGCTGCAGCTGCCGGCTGACCTCCGAGTCGACCTGGAACCGCGTCCACGTCGGACGGTCCGACGACAGGGCACACACCGCCGCATCGACAACACCATCCTCGTCTGCCGCCTCGACCGATCCCCACCGGCACCGCCGCACCCGACCGGCACCACCGCCCGGACCCGACCCCGGGCCTCCACCGGCCCCCGTGTCGGGACCGTCCTCGGGGCCAGCCTCGGGTCCGGATAACACTGCCGCCAGCACCGACGCCCGGTCGAACTCGTCGGACATGCCATCGGCCCGAGCACGCCAATCGGCGTTGAGCGCCTCCAGCGACAGAGCCGGAGTCTTCGGCCCCCGGGTCTCCAGGTTCGCCTGCTCCATCAACCGGATCTGCGCCACCTTGCCCGGCTCCCGGCCGTACCGCCGGCGGTACTCCTCGACCAGCTCCCGTCCCCGGGCCAGCACCGAGTCCCGCCGCGAGAACCCGGCGATCATCTCGTCGGGAACCCCGGCGACCTCCCACACCGGCCGTGCCCCCCGCGAGGTCACCCGTGCCTCGAACCGCACCGGCAGGTACGCCTCGACCAGCTCGGTGACCCGCTGGTTGTAGTGCTCGCTGGCCGTCACCGCCGCCCGGTGCAGCACCTGACCATCCACCGTCCGATAGACGCCATCAGAACAATGAACCCGGTTGAACAGCGCGCAATGGGTGTGCAGGTTCGGGTCCCCGGCACGGTTGTCCCAGTGCACGAACCGCGCCACCGTCGCCCCGTCGCAGTCGATCTTCCTGACTCCGTCGGTGCCCGCTCGGGTGAACAGTGCATGGTCCTCGATCCACTGCAACGAGTCGTCCACCGCCTCCGAGTGTGCCCGCATGATCGCCTGCCGGGTCTCTTCGTCGCCGATGCCCCAAAGCACCGAGATCGACTTCGCCGGGGTGAAGACCATGTCGTATCCGGCCACCGGATACCGAGCCTGACGCTTCTGCTCGGCGATGAACCGCCGCACCTGCGTCGAGTCCACCCCCGCCTCAGCATCTACCCGAACCTCACCGTCTGCGCCGCCTGTCACGCCACCATCCGACCCGGGAGAGAGGTCCCCATCGGCGGTCTCTTTGGCGACCTGTTCGGCGAGGATCCGTCGCGCCACGATTTGTTCGATGCCCTCCCGCTCCTCCGGACCCGGCACCTTCCCGTGCACCTTCGTGAAGTCCTCGATCTGCGACCGGCACTCCGCCAGGAACCGGATGTCCCGGTTGTAGTCGTACGGCCTGCGCCCCAACCGCACCCGTGCCAACGCCTGCTCACCCGAAATCCCATCAGCGACCAGGTCCGCCAGCCGGTCGTCCGCATCCGGGTGCAGGAACTCGCCGTACGCCGCACGCATCTGCGCTTCGGTCACCTCACCGGAAACCCCTAGCTGGGCAGCCCCACGACCCCACCACACTCCCGGCGGCACCCCCTCGGCGGTGTAGTAGTCCGCCATCAGCTCACCGCGCCGCCGCGGCTGATCGCCCGTGGCCACCTGCCGGGTCAGGTACGAGTACCCGTCCCCGGCATGCAGCACCTTCAGGCTCATCATGGCACCAGATCCTAGCAGCACCCCACACCACGTCCGGGAAACCTAGGGTAACCATGCAAGAGGTGTGTCGTTCCTGGCCGCGAACGCGGCCAGGCGCGGCGCAGCCGCGCAGGTCAACGGTAGCTATGCTGACGGTGACAGGCAGGGTCGGCCGATGCAGGTCGGCCGGCGTCAGCCTGGGCAGCGGGGGTGATGTGGGGTGGTTGCGTCAGAGCTGTGTCGGTGGGGAAGCGGTGGATATGATCTGTGGCATGGCTAACCAGAAGAAGAAGTCCGCCGCCCTCGCCCGGGCCCGCGAGGCGATCCTCGCCAAGCAGCAGGCCACCATCGCCGCCCTGGCCGACTACGAAATGCTCGACCCCGACACCACCCGCCAGGGAATCAACGCCGCCCGCGACGAGACCATCGCCGCAGCCGAAGCCACCCACCGCCGGGCCATCGCCGACCTGGACGACAAGCTCGCCGACATTGTCGTCCGCCTCCGCGACGCCGCCACCGCCGCCGAGGTCACCCAGCTGACCGGGCTGAGCGCCCGCCGCCAGAAGGACTACCTCACCCGCGCGGCCACCAACACCGCCAACAACGACCACGGCAGCGCCACCGACAGCATCAACGATGCTAACTCCCGAGACAACGTCCACCGCAGCGTCGAGATGATCAACGACGACGGTGCGGCCGAAACAGTGGGCCACGAGTAGCTCAGCCGCGGTCGCCGGACCCACCGGCCGGGACGCCGCACGGACCCGAGAAAGGACCACCGATGTGAACCAGCCACCGTCATCGATCCAGCACCGGCACCACACCGACTCCCGCAGCCACGACCACCCTGGCCACCACTGCCGGCCCCGCGCCTGTGGAGGCGTGCGGTGACCGACATCGACGTGCCCTTGCCCGGACTGGCCAACCTTCGCCGCACCCGACCATCCACGGTGCGGATTACCACTGCGGCACGTCGGTCGTTCTGGCGGCGGGTCCGCGTCACCGACTCAGGTTGCTGGATCTGGACCGGAGCCGTCGCCAGTGACGGCTACGGCCGGATCACCTGGACCCACCACGGCGTGCCCCGAACGTTGAGCACCCACCGGTTCGCCCTGACCCTCGCACTGGGAACCATCCCCGCCGGCATCGTCGCCGCCCATGGCTGCGATCACCCCCTGTGCGTGCGCTTTGGTGCCGGTCACGTCCACCCTTCGACGCAGTCAGCTAACCTGCATCACGCCATCGATGCCGGACGCCACGACAACGTCAACCTCGTCGTCGATTCCACCCGCCGCCGGCAACAATCCTTGACCACCCGAGCCATGTTGCTCGGCCGGTGCGAACCGCAGGCCAACTCCAATTCCGAGCAACCTGAACAGTCGATGCTGTTCTGATCCGTCGGGGCCGGAGGATAGACGTCGCCGTGACGTTCGACGACCGGTGGTACAGGTCTAGGCGGGTGGGTTGTTGTTGGATCCGATGCCGATGCGGAACCCGTGGTAGCCGTCGTCGGTGACACCGGGTACCTCCGGTGCGTAGGTCACACCGTGTTCGGTGTTGTCGACCTTCTCGCCGAGAATGCCGAGCATCGTGCCGAAGAAGAACACGATGTTGAAGCACACGATCCATCCGACCATGCCAAAGACAATCCACATCAATCGTCCGATGATTCCCCGGCCCATCGCTAACGCCCGGAAGGCGATGATGGCCACGCCGATCCACCACACCGCCGACCAGAACCCACCGTCACCCATCGCGTCGGTAATCGGCCCGTGGTGGACTGCTCCAGCGGCCACGGCGTGCACCTGCCCTGCCGCGGCGTGTGCCACATCGTTGTGTAGTGATTGTCCGGCAATGGTTCCCGTGATCATCGTTGAGCATCCTTCGCACTGTCTGTGCACAGTCCCCGCACCGAAGCAGGTCGAGTCTGTCTGATCAGTACCGGGAACAACCCATCCGCCCGCCGGGCCTCCACACGGTCCGGGGCGATGGTGCATCCGGCCCGGCTCAACAGGCCCGCCCCGCCGACGTCACACATGTTCGGCACCAGCAACGATGCCGTCGGGGCCGGGGATACTGGTCGAGTTCCTCGGCGCAGCGGTGAATCGCGTACGACATCAACCAACAACGGCCGCAGCACTCGACGAATCCACACCCCGGCCGGCACCCTCGTCATTGTTGTCGCGGCCGTCAGGCCACCCGGCGTCCCGCACCACCGGTGGCAATGGCCTCCACGACCTGCTCCCAGCTCCGCCCGGTGGCGCGAACAATATCCCTAATCGGCATACCAAGCTGCGCCACCCGGGCGATCTCAGCGTCGGTGGCATCCCCGGACACCGTCAGACGCGGCAGACCCACACCCACAGCAACGAGCACCTGTTTGGTGTAGGCAATGTCTGCCTCCCCGGCATCAATCATCGCAGGCGTCAGCCTCACCTGATCACGCTCACTGATGACCACGCACGCCTGATCCACCAACCGCTTTGCTGCCGCCCCGTCCAGGTCGAACACCGACCATGCGCACGCAACAACACCATCAACCGCACTAGCGGCCAGCACATCAACCTGCTCATCACTCATCGACTCGATCCACCGCACAGCGTCAGCAGCAGAACCAAAAACCGGGATACTCATCGCTCGTCTTCCCTTCTCGTGTTGCCATCTCATCGGTACACCATAAGTATACCACGAAAGGTTGTGGACGCAACGTTTTATTGAGACTTTTTCTTGTCATTTACCCCCCTCTTTCCGTAGTGATCGTGAGGTTATCTGTGCAGGTGAGCGGTCATTTATACTGGCTGGTGGTGCCACTGCAGACGGTGCGGTTCATGGTCTTCATTGACCGCTTCGCGATGGTGCAAGAACACGTCGGGTACAGGTGGGTCTTGTTAGGCAAGGTGATGGTCGCCCCGGCAGGGGCGGGCATCGCCGCGGCAGCGAAGATCGTTACCTGCATCCCCCAAGCCCACCGTGCCGCCCCTCACCCACTTCGACAACACCCCCACCTTCTCCCGAGCCCCCTCCCGGGTACCCTGACATGCCAGCCAGAGTGCTTTGCAGGACCGCTCTAGGCCACCTGATGGAGAAACCGCGAGACTCACACCAGGGCGTCAAGCTACGGCATCTGCCGCATCATCATCAGCGGTTTTCCGGTCAGCGTAGAGCCTGGCAACCCGTTGGTGACTCAACCCTAGGACCGCACCGATATCCCGATAACTCTGGCCCGCAGACTTCATCTGAGCGACAACATCAGCCACCGTATTCTGAGCATCCCGCTGCGCCCGACGAGCCTGCAACTTCGCTTCCTTGATCGCCGCGATCCCGTCCCGAATGTCCTCAGGCCACACAACGGTCACCTCCCCGCCACGAGGCGACGATCCGGTCATAATCGCGATGAGGTCCACCACAGTCGGTTCAACGTCGCGTAGGTGGGCTGCGTAGGTCACGCGACCCAACGCCGGAACCTCGATCATCCACCCGGGCCCGTCCGCTGTAACATGAACTATGTAGCCAGCCGTCGGCCCCGCATCAACATCATCAGTAGGGGAGCTCACCGTGTCCACCATCTCTTTCCCAGATACTCTTCCGTCTCACGGTAGATCGCTTCTGCCGTACGCTCCGGAATCTCACGGTGACGAGGTACAGGCACCAGCCCGCTTCCTCCGAGACGAACAATCGTGTGCCGACCACCTTCAGACTCCCGGTAGTCAACACCGACCCGCCTCGCCTGGCGCCGAATGTCCCGTAGAAGATCCCGTCGCTTCGTCATAACTATAGTCTACCGGACATAGACTGTCAATGTCTACCCCAAATGGACTTGGGTTGACTGTTAGGGAACGGCGTTATGGAATAGCGCTCCACCTATCATCCTGTTCGTTTGATGGGCACGAGGAACGACCCATCCGCCCGGCGGATCTCCTCCCGATCCGGGTCGACGACGTAGCCCGCCCGGTTCAGCATGCGGGTCCAGCCGACATCCCGCCGGTTCGGCATCCGGGCAGGCCGAATCTCAGCGACAACATCAATAGACTCCCCACCGGTCCACAGCGCCAGGCCAATCCAGTCCGGCTTGCGTTTCGTTGGCACCACCACCCAGTCCGCCACGGGGATAAACCGCGGCCTCCTGCCCGACCGGGTGGTCACCACCTGCTCGGCCTTGGCCTGCGACACCGCACCATCCACGAACGGCCGGCCACCATTGATCTCACCTGCCAGGTAGTCGAGGTAGTGCCGGACCGCTGCCCGGTACAGCTCAGTCATCGACGTCTCCGCGGCGACCTCACCCAACCGTGTGCGGGCAGCCTCCAACTCATGGTGCAACCCGACTGGAAGCCTGATCCTGCTGACCACCGACGCCTGCTCAAACTGATCCTGCCTGCTCATGCCGCATACCCTCCTGCGATCGTTGTGTCTGCATCCTTACGCCGCTGGTTGCGGGCGGTGATCCCCGCGACAGCGGCAAACATCTCAGCAAGCTCACCGCGGGCCTGCACACGCCTGTCCTGGTCGGCCTGCCCACCACCTGGCAGGCCGGGGATAAACCCGTCACGGCGAGCCTTCGCCCAACGCTGTGCGGCCCCCACCTCGGCCAGAATGTCGAATAGGTCGGCTTCCGGTGCACTCTGACCCACCTGGGACAGGTAGGTCGTCGCTGCGGTGAACTGACGCCGGTACGACCGGCCCAGCACCTCATCTGCCCAGTACACCACCGCCGCTGGCACCCCACCCAGGCCGGCAAGATCAGCGACCATCACCTCACACGCCCCACCGGCAGGCCAGGTCACATCCACCCCCTCCGGGTGCTGGCCAACCCACCGGGCAACCTGTTCAGCATTGACCACCTGCCCTTCACTGGCCAGGGTGCGCATCACACCAAACAGAGCACCCGAGTACGGACTGAAGAAATCCTTCGGGTGCAGATAATCCAACACGTAAGCCACATCACCTACGGGAACATCATCGGTCCACAGCAGGCAGGACAGCAGCATCGCCTCGGCATCCACACCAGCCGGCGTCTCCGGGCCCGGAGCCGTCGGCTCATCACACGCCAACGAGTCGAGGTGGCCATTAACCGTGTTTTCCATCATGCCTCTAGTATACCACTACCAGTCGCGGGCGCGACCTTTGTCGCTATCTTTTCCTTGTTATTTTTCCCTCCCTCTCCGTGGCTGCATGTGATGTATTTTCCCAGGTCTGGTGCTGCATGTTGTGATTGGTTGTGCCACGTGCGGTCGGTGCGGTTCCTCCAGTCGTGGACCACCCCGTGTGAGTGCAAGAACACGTCGAGTACAGGTGGGCCCTTTAGGCGAGGCCGCCGCGAAGCGGTGGCCGCGGCAGCACGCGTTGCTCACCGTCAGCACAGGGAACGGCGCCGGTTTCCACACTCCAGAAGTTGCAGGTGTTGCACCCATTTGCACATCGTGCTAATGTCAGTCCATGAGGTTTAACCGAGCCAGTTTGGAGGCATTCCACACCCACGGCACCCCACCGAAGTACATCCCACCAGAACTTCGGGCTACCGTTCGACGCAAACTGATCATGATCGACAGCTCACACAACATCAACGATCTCCGTACCCCTCCAGGAAACCGTCTAGAACGCCTCAAAGGGGACATGAGAGACTATCACTCAATCCGCGTCAACAGTCAGTACCGCATTGTCTTCCGATGGACAGAGAGAGGAGCAGAAGATGTTGACTTCATCGACTACCACTGACCCGGACGTCGTCGGCGTTCCGCACCCGGGAGAGATCCTCAAGTTGGAATTCCTTGATCCGTTGGGGATCAGTCAGTACCAGCTGGCGAAGGATCTCGACGTTCGACCATCACAGATTTCACGAATCGTCACCGGACAGATTGCCATCAGCGCGGCAATGGCCGTCCGCCTCGCGGCACGGTTCGGAAACTCTGCACAGTTCTGGTTCGGTATCAGCAACGCATGGGAACTGTGGAACGCCCGGCAACACACCGACACCAGCGCCATCCCTTCGCCGCATCTAGGCACCGGTTACGCCAGCTAGCCGACTCCCAGCCAGTAGTTGGTGATTCGTTGCTCGTCCCAGGCATACGTGATCGTGGCGAGGATATCCCGGCGTCTAAACCCGGTCATCGCGACAATCTTACGGATCGGCGTGCCGGTCCCGGCAGCATAGGCGATCTCCGCATCGGGGTTGCGATCACCACGCAGCACCCGCGGGGCGCGCAGCACCAATCGGCCAGCTTCGATGAGCACGTGGTGGACGTCACCACTTTTGCACCGTCCGGCATCGATAACCTCAGCATCGATATCAAAGCCACGACCGGCTGACATCCGCTCACACACCCTGCCGACCAGGCACTGCGCGGCAAAGGAGTGCACATCATAGATATCCGATACAGCACTGGTGATACCACCGACAGCGCTGGCAACAAACGCCGCAGCCTCAGCGTCAGTCATCGCCGTCACCCACGCCAGCGCATCCTTGGTCGTGGTGACCTGAGGCACCATATTCATACCCACTCACGCTGTTTCTTTTTCACGTCCACACCGTCTTCATCGTCTTCTCGGTCACCCCAGACTAACGCGCCCATCTGCAGCAGACAGCAGGACACACCTGATGTGAACCGTGTACACCCCTTCTGACCTGCTCAAACAAAGCGCCGATAAGTTATATTATGACACTATAACTATGCGTGGAGACTCGCCCGTCGACACATACAGTCGCCATACCCATCCGTCGGCCCAACTCACCGCCGGCAGGCGACCACCGGCGAACCTCACCGACCCCAACCCGCCCAGAGCGCCACCGAAAGCTTCACCGCGTCAATACCCGAAAGTATATAGATTAATAGACGTCCTGCTCTTGACTTAATCGGTAAGTCACCTAAAGTTAAGTGACCAGAATCCTCTTCGCTGACTGCTGGCCCTCGACACGCCACCAGTCCAGAAAGGACCTCGCCACCGATGAACACCCGCCTCCCCCGACGGCTCGCAGCCGCCACACTGGCACTGGCCATTCCACTGAGCGGCACCGTCGTCGCGCAAGCCGAACCCATGCAGTCTGATTCCGGTGTTGCTTCCGGAAACACCGCACAACCAAGCGGTTCCAACGCGTCCGGAAGCTACCGAGTGCATTCTCACCAGAGCGAACTGACCCCCGAACAGCTCAAGAAGGCATATTCCGAGCTCAACGACTCCGACCTGCCCCGGAGGTCCGTCACCGAAAACGGTCACCGCATGGTCGTCTTCACCCTGCCTTCGGCAGGGGAACTGGCGCTTCCCGACTTCGATGCCCCGCAGCCGTACGTCAATGGCGGGAGGAATGGATTTTCGGGGTTCTGGCTGGAGTTCACCCCTCGTGAACAGGATCTCCTCATCAGTGGCGGTGGGTTCGCGCTCGGCGCCGGCATCTGTGCTATTCCCGCGGTCGGCCAAGCGGCGTGCATCGTGATCGGTGCCATCATCACCGCAGCATCGTGGGCCGTATCGAGCTACGGCAAGTGCGACTCGCGGTTGCACATCGACTTCGGCTGGGACGGGAAGGCACGCGGAGTGAGGTGCATTTAGATGATCATCGATGTCAAGGCCCTGGTTCCGTTCTTCATGGGAGCTTTTTTCTCCCTTCTTTTAGCATCCCGGTACGGTTCCCTGTCACTGGGTGTGGCACTCTTCATGGGAGTTACCGTGGTATGCCTGGTGCTCAACCGGTTCTTACGCTCCAGGAACCGATCATCCGCCCAGCAACAGCCGCAGCGTTGAATTTCCCCGGCTTTAGCCCCCCAGGGGAACCTGGAAGGGGGGCACAACCCTCCCCTGCCCTGTGTCTCCCGTGTCGGGTGAGGAGGCAATGCCGGTAGCGTCGATGGCCACGGTGTTGAAGTCGGCGACCGCCCGGTACAGCCGTTCGTTGAGTACCGCCGGCGGCAGGCATCCCGGGCCCAACCGGGCACCCAGGACCACCACCGGAGCACCGGCGGCTGCCCAGGCGTGGGCAGTGTGGTCCGACAGCAGGGCAGGGTCGGCAACCACCGACGACACCACCCGGGCGAGCTCGTCGGATGAGGTGGCGCCGGGCACGCCACCGGCAGCAGCCACGGCAAGTACGGTACTGATCAGGAAACTGGGCATATCGTCTCCGTCGTGAGGAAGTGCACCGAAAAAGGGGTGGTGCCCGGGGGTCAGGCACCGATGCTCCGTTCGGTGGTGGCCCGGCGTGCGCGGCGGGTGGCCAACTCGTCGCCGGCGACTCCCCCACTGTTGGTTGCTGCGGCACTGTCATGCTTGGGGTGGTGGCTGGGGAACCGGGTGATCGTGGCCGACAAGTCGGCAACCAGGCCGGGGACGGCGAGGCCGAACACGCCCTGCCCGCCGGACAGAAGGTCTGTGACCTCGTCGACGCTCCTACACTGGTACACAGTGGTGCCATCGCAAAACAACGTCGTCCCAGCCACATCCTCGATGCCAAGGTCGGCGAGGGTCGCCAGGGCTCGTCGGACGGCCTTGAGTGACAAACCGGCTCCCAGCAGGTTGGCGATGATCTTGATGATCAGGATGTCGCGGAAGCTGTAGAGCCGCTGGGTCCCGTAACCCGCCGCGGGGGTGACCGAGGCAGTGACCAGGCCGGTGCGGGTCCAATAATCCAACTGCCGGTAGGTCACACCGGTGATCTGGCAGACCACCGTGCCCCGGTAGCCGACCGCACCGGCGCCATCACGCTCATCGACCAGATCGAACAACCCGTCCTGCACACCAACTCCTCCCCCACCGGGTGGTGCGGTGGTGCAGGTGGCTTCCATCGGTTGTGTGGCAGTCATGGTGGTGAATGTTCCCTTCTTACCCAAAGGATGAGCAGTCGTGTCACGGCCCGGCGGCAATGGGATCACTGCTCAAGCGGGCCGTGGGCGGTGTAGTTCCAGGCTAGTGGCCTGGCCGGGTGCTGCGGAACTTTTCTCTCCCCCTTTAGGGACGCAGACGGCCACCACTCCCCCACTCCTCGATCTGTCTGGTGGGTCGTCGTAGACGCCCCGCCTGCCCTGGCCTCTTTGCCGGGCCCAGACACCCGCGGCCACCGGTGTCAGGTACCACCGATCCTGGAAGGCAAGGTTGCCGCTCCGCGGCAACCGCGGCAGCACATTGTTAACTTCACAACTAGCCAACTGTACATCTAGTTGCTATTGCATCACTCATCGCCGGCAACAAAGCCGGTCAGTAGACCTCAGCAGCCACGCATGAGACTTGATAGCAGACAAGCACAAACGTCGTGTTGTTAACATGGAGACTAGATGCCTTTTTGTCTAGTTGTCACGTAGGTAGGAGTCTACGGCGGCATTTAGGACCTCCTGGATGGAGGTTCCTTCTCTCGCGGTCTTTTCTTTGAAGGCGCGTTTCTTACCCTCTTCGATGCGGAAGCCGACGACAACACGGTCGTCCTTGGCTTTGGGTAGCAGCTTGTCGGCGTCGACGCGGCTGCGATTGTTCTCCTCTGAAAGGGGCTGGGCAGCAGTCCGGCGAAAGGCGTTAGTCTTGGTGTTACGCATCGGCCAGAACCTCTTCAATCTCGTCGAGTACGTCGTCGAAGCCGTTGAGCTTGTCTGGTACGACACCGTTGGCGTGAACGATATGTTCACGGTGGGTGATGATGGTGTCGAACCGGGGGATCGGTTCCGTGTCGTCGGCTGGTGAGTCGATGTCCGCGAGTACCTGTTCCAGTGCCTTGGTGCGCAGACGTGCGTCATTGACCAGGATGACACCCTTGCCTTCGGGGAGCGACCGGTAGGTCATCTTCGTCCGCGCGTAGTCATCGGGGGAGGGACGACACGGAAGGATGACCATGTCGGCTAGGTCAGCTGCGATCGCAAAGATCCTGGGATCCCCTGGGGGGCAGTCGACTATCGTCGGGCTGTCTCCGTCTCTGACCTGCTTGAGCCTGTATTCGGTCAGGTTTTCAACGCTCCACAGGGGCCTGTCCTGGTTTTCAGCGTCTGCCGTAGCCACGGCGAGATCATGCCATCGCGTGGCTGACCCCTGAGGGTCCATGTCAATGACCCTTGCCCTGGTCCCTCGCTGAGCAAACGCCTCCGCAAGGTAGATGGTGGTCGTTGTCTTCCCTACACCGCCTTTGGTGTTGGCGACCGTGATGATCATGGTTATCACGCTCCTTCATCAAGGTTGCAAGATGACGTGTTAACAACAACACTAGCAGTCTTTATTTCATGTCTGCAAGTTGCGTCGTCTTTTTCCTGCCGGAGTGGTCTTGATGTGGCTAGGCTAGTCAACTAGCTATCAAGATAGCTAGTTGTGTTGATGACGTGGTTTTCCCGCCGGTGCCAGCCGCCCGGTCTTCCCTGCAATGGAGGCCGGGGGCGTGTCCGGGGTGTTTATGGTTGCTGTTCTTCCGGGAGGAGGCTGTCTGCTCCGTGTGTGGTCCAGGCTCGTTGGGCGCGTGTGTGGTGTTTGAGGTAGTGGGTGAGGTCGGGTCGGTTCATGTGGGGGAGTTGTTGTTGGTGTCGGGTGGTGCGGGTCAGTTCGTGTGTGATGGCGGTGTGGAGGTCGCCGGTGGTGACTTTCGCTGCGCGTCGCAGCAGGTTTGCTCGTTGGGTGAGGAGATGTGCGAGTTCGGTGCGCAGGTCGTCGGTGCTGGTGGGGCCGGGTCGCCGGTGGCTGGTGGTTCGGGTGGTCATGAGGTGGGGTCTCCTTTCGTCGTTGTGGGTGGTAGTCGGGTGTGGTCGGTGAGCTGGTAGTTAGCCGATGGGTGTCCAGTGGTGTCGTGTGCCGTTCCAGGTGACGCCGAAGGCGTCGGCGGTGCGGGTCCAGGTGGGGAGTTGTTCTGGGTTGGTGAAGTCGAGGCGGGTGAACACGCTGGTCAGCCATCCGGTGGGGTTGTGGGGCAATTCTGCTCGGTGGCGGGGTAGGCCGAGGGCGATGTGTCCGGTTGTTTGGCTGGTGGCGGCGTGGGCGATGGCGCGCATGACGTCGCGGGTGGTGGCCCAACAGGGGGTGTGGGTGTCGATGAGGCGGGCGAGGTGGGGGAGTCTGGCCTGGTTTTTTTCGGGTCCGACGAGGCGTGCGTAGGGGCCGTTGGCTGCGCCGCAGCCGTTGACAACACGGGTGAGGTCGTCGGCGATGCGCCAGGCGCGCAGGCTGGGAGCGGTTTTGGGTGCCTTCGCGGGGGCGTTTTGTTGGGTCTGTGCCCCGCCGGAGGCGGGTGTTAGGTCGCCGCGCGTAGCGCGGTGGTCAGGTTCGGTGTGTCCGGTGGGGGTGAGGTGGTGTTCGCGCGCGCGTGCGCGCGCGTGAGCAACCCGATGACTACCTAGAGAACAAGACAAACCGTAACCACAGGTGTAGGTGGAAGATTTTCCGTTTCTGCTGGTGGCGGCGGGTGTGGTGGTGTGGCCGGAATCCGGGGCGATGGCGGGGTCTGTCGGGGTGCCGGTCTCGGGGGGCTTCGGGGCGGTGTGGTCGTGGTTGTCGCGCGTGGCCAGCCGGTCGGTCAGGCCGTGCGCCCAGGCGGGGCGAGTAGCTGGTGCCGGGCTGGTGGGGCGGAGGTGGTTGGGCAGGGTGGCGTCGACGACGTTGCCGGCGGCTTTCTGGACGTGTCCGTGCCAGGCGTGGGCGGCGAATCGTTCGACGGTGTGCAGGTGTCGTCCGCGGGCGTGGATGATCAGCAGGCCGGCTGTGGCGAGGATGGTGGTGATGGCCCGCAGGTAGCGTGCGCCGGTGGCGGGGGTGATGGTCGCGCCGTGGCGTTCGATGGCGCGGGTGACGATGGTTGCGGTGGCGGCGGTTCCGTTGTGGCCTGCCGGGTCGAGGTAGTCGGCGCGGGCGCGGATGAGCGCTTCGGTGGTGGCTGCGCTGGCTTGGAGGTGTTTGTGGGTGCGTGCGGTGTTGCATGCGGCGGTTGCGCAGGTGATCCAGTGGTCGCGTCCGGCCCAGGTTCCGCGGGGCGTGTCGGGGTCGATGGGCAGTGACCAGGAGCCGGGGGCGGTTTGGGTGCGGTTGAGGTGGTTGGCGGCGGTGATCAGGTCTTGGCGTGCGGTGGTGATCTCGTCGGCGAGTTGGGTGGCGTAGTGGTCGAGTTGTTCTTTGGCGGTGTGGAAGTCGTCGGGCAGGTCCAGGACGGTGCGCCAGGCGGCGAGTTGGCCGCGCCTGCTGGTGGCGGTGTTGGCCATGCGTGCGGCGTTGTGGATCCGGGCCAGGTGACCTGCGGTGAGGTTGGCAGCGTCGAGGTCTACCGGAGGGGTTTCCCCGGTCTGGGACGTTGGGGCGGTGCAGGCGGTGGTGCCCCCGGCCGCGGCGGTGGTGGCGGTGTCGGTGGGGTCGAAAAGGTGCAAGGCGGCGGTGAGAAGCTCGGCGGCGATGCGGGGTGTAGCAGGCCGCGGCAGCCAGCCGTGCCGCCGCCGCGAGGGTCGCTGTGGAACGCTGCGCGTCGGGAGCTGGGGTACGCCGGTGGTGGGGCGGGCAGCCGTGCTGGTCGCCGTGTCTGCTTGGTCGGGGTCAGCCGTCCTGGCGGTGGCGTCCGATTTTGTGCCGGCTGCTCTGGTTGTCGTTGCGCGGTCGTCGCCGCTGTGTCGACGGGCGTGGCCTGACCGCGCGGGCCTGCCGTCGTTGCCGGGCTTGTTGGCGGTTTTGTCAGCGTGGGCGCGGGCGATGGCTGCGCGTCGAATCGCCGTGCGTGACCGCCGCGGCGGGGCGGCATGCCCGTCTCGTGGGGTGTGTTCGGATGCTCCGAGGTCGGTCTGACCTGCGGGTATATATGCAAAACCCAGGTTACTGGTCGTGCCGCTTGCATTCGGCGGCAGGGTGCAGTTAACCTGGGAAGCGTCGATACGCAACGACGTTCCCTTTCTTTAGGGGGATGATCAGACAATCGGAAGAAGCGGTAACTTCTTCCCTTCCCACTTCTAAAAGGCTCCGGACTAGTCACCCGGGGTCTTTTTTCATGTCTTCGCTCCTGGTCGCTGTGCGGTGCTGCCGGTCAAGGCAGCGAGTGCGTGCGGGTCCTGGGGGCGGCCGCCCGGGTACTGGGCGGCTAGCACGTCATGAATGACCATCCACTATGGATTTGTCTGGTGCGCGCCCGCCTCGCGGCGGATGGTGGGCTCTGCGTGTCCGGCCCTGGTAGTGGTGTCCCCTGAGGAAGGGGTGGGGGTGCGCGGCCCTCACCTGGGGGAGCGGTGCGAGGGGTTGCTCCTGGTGGATCACCTCCGTGTAGTTACATGAACGTCAATCATCTATCCTGCCATACTGTTGAGGAGACGAGAAGGCGACAGGCTGCGATGACCGCAGGTTCTCCACGTCTCCGCAGTCCAGCAGATAGGATCTCATACGATGCTACAAGATACTACCGTCCGGCGAAGGAAGAGGCAACGGCTTCGTTGTCGAGAGGGCGTCCGGGACGTGTTCATTGCGTCGTCGCCGGCGGCTGTGCACTGCGTCGATGATCTCGTCCCGGCCGCGGAGATGGTGGCGGGCTGTAGCATAACGGTGGTTGACGTGGACGATTTGGGTGAGTTCGTGCAGGGGTATACCTCCCGTGCCCCGTCCGGCTCCGCGGTGGTTGAGCTCTCAAGAGTATGTGCGTGCCGGGACTTCACTCTTGCTCACGAGCTTGGCCATCTGGTGCTGGGGCACCGGATGGGGCCGTGTACATATGACAATGGGTTAGGGGTGCTGCAAGGAATCTACAAGCACTCGCATGAAGAAATGCAGGAGCGGGAGGCCGATCTTTTTGCTCGGAACATGATGTGGATGCTGGAGCACGGAGCCGGAGCAACGACCGAGAGTCACTGGCGCTGGCTGTATCAGATAGCCGGTGATGGAGCGTTTCTGTGAATCCTGTCGTCATTGTTCTTCTTTCAGTATTGTTGCCTTCTTTTCTTCTGCACATAGTTCTCGCCTTGAAATCGAAGGTGAAACTGCACTACGGCTTGGCTGGTGGATCGGCGGCGCTGACTCTATATACGGTGCTGAACCTGGAACCGATAGAGCTTGCCCTAGGGAAGGTGTCGGCGAACCTGTCGAGCCTGATGAAGGACTTGCTTATCCTGTTCTTTGTGGCATCGATTTCGTGGTCTTGGTCGACGCTGCACTCTCGATTTCATCAGCGCCGGATTATGGCGGTGGTGCTGGCGGTCCTCGTCCCGTTGGCTGTCCTGCGGTCCATCGTCTGGACGAGGGCTGCAGTGGGGTTCTCGTCATTGACGGGGTATGATTTTGATGTTTTCGTCTTTCATCGCAGTGACTATGCGATGGTGGAAGTTATATCTGCCCTGGTGTTACTGTTTTGCTCAGCGAATCAGTTTCTACTGCTGCGACATCAGGTTAGTCAGGTTATCGCGACGCGCACTGCTTGCGTGGTCATGATGGTATCAATGCTTTTCCTCGCCCTATGGTCGGTCTCGTTGATGTGCTCGGTCACGAAAATCTGGGTGACCGGCACTCAGCTCGGTCCGAACTTTCACGTGGCGCGCAGCGGAACATCTGTGATCGGATCAGTGGCTTATGGCCTGGGGTGCCTGTTGTTCCCGCTGCAGGCCTGGATCGACCGGCGGCGATGGCGTCGGGCGAGTGAGCTGATCTGCGAGCTTCTCCGTGATGAGCTGGATAGGATCAACTCTCTGCCGGGAGGTTTCTCGCAGGACGAGGTTCTTGACGCTATCGTGCTCCGAGGACGCGACCGGGGTGTGGAGTTTCTATACGGCGACCGAGGGTCAGAAGAAGACCTGGCTGAGCTCCTGTCCTGTGGGACGACAACGTTGATGATGCCTCATATTTCCCAGCGGCGTGCGGTGCGGACGTGGATCATGGGTGCCGGTAGGCTCCTGAAACATGCGCACGGAAAAAATCGTTAGTGAAGTCGGTGCCCCCTGGGTTGGTAACGTGGTGGGCTTTGCTGTCATCGGAGCGGCATCGGCGGCACCGTGGCAGGGAGCACTCGTAGGCATGCTGACCGGGCCGGTGCCGATGATCGCGATTCTGTGGATGGTCCGGCGTGGATCGGTCGTCGACCATCACGCCAGTAGGCTGGATCAGCGCAATGTTGTGTTCGCTGTATTGTTGGCCTGCACGGCGGCCGGGGGAACGGTTCTTTCTGGCGAGGGGGCTAGGACTGGATT
Organism: Corynebacterium bovis DSM 20582 = CIP 54.80; assembly: GCF_030408615.1. NCBI lineage: Bacteria > Bacillati > Actinomycetota > Actinomycetes > Mycobacteriales > Corynebacteriaceae > Corynebacterium > Corynebacterium bovis. Next base: position 43,589 of record NZ_CP047188.1, read on the forward strand.
GTGGCTGCTGTGGGTCGCCGCGCTATATGCGCTGGTGATGTTGTGGGCCGTGACGGCGCTGGCCCGGTTCAAAATTTCCGTTCATGTCGCAGTGTGGACGACGCACGTGATCGTGCTGGCGATGGTCATCTCACCCTGGTGGGGGTTGTCGGCAATGGTAGTTCCCATCGTCGCTTGGGCGAGGGTGAAGGTAGGTGCCCACACACGGTCGGAGGTGATTGCTGGAGCGGTGTGCGGGCTGATGTCGGTGGGAGCGGCTGCGGTGGCGTTGAGTGGGGTCTAGTGTCTGTGCCGCTTGCGGTCGGCGATCTTTCGGGCGGCGTACAGATGGTCGCTGTCCATCTGCCGGCGGAATGCGAGCAACGCCTGCTCGTACCTGCTCCAGGTCTCCGGGTTGGTTGTGTGGAAGAAATCCAGCTCGACACCAAAGAAATCGGCGAGGGCTGCGACGGACTGGAAAGCTGGCTTCTCGGTCTGCCCGGTGGCGATGTTCTTGATGGTCGTCGGGGAGATCGGCGTGCCGGACTTCTTCAGAGCTGTGGCGACCTCACTGGCCGTGTATGGTCCGCGGTTGCCGGGATAAACGGTGTCGAAGAGGAGGGCCAGCCGTTCGGAAAGTGTGGGTGTCTTCATAGGACTGTCCTGGAGTGATGTATCGCCGGCGACGGTTCCTCTGAGGCTGATTGCCTCAGCTGTCGGTAAAAGGGGAGAGCTTTTCAGTGTTTCGGGAGTTGTGTGCCGCCTGATCGATGATAGCAACCGGCAGTCCGTACAGGCTGGCGAGGCGCTCGGAATGCGCTGAAGATATGGGGGTGTCGCCACGCTCGATCGCGCTGTAACCCGGAAGCGATAGCCCCATCCAGTCGGCTGTTTGTGGCCGTGACAGTCCCCGTGCGATGCGAAGGGACTTGAGGGTCGGGTTGACAGATGGAGGGATGACCTCGGAGAGGGGGGAATCGATGATACGCATGCAGTCTCCCAAGGTCTCCAGTGTGGGCGTCCTTGTGCCGCGTTCCCAGGCTGAGATCGTTGAGACGCCGATTTTGGCTGCTCGTGCAAGCTGAGGGCGGGACAGCCCCGCGGCGATCCGCAGCTCGCGGAAGCGCCTCGGGTTGAAGTTCTCAATGGTTGTCCTGCTCACCCGGCACACCATAGGGGCAACCTTTCTCTGAGCTGGGGGAACACTCCGCGATAATCATAAGGTAGCTGGAGTCGTAAACGGCAAGCAAATGGTAGCATCAAACAGTGGCGCGTTGCTTCGTTCTGGTGTACGGTTAATGCATGCATGAAGGAGGTGTTCAGGTGCAGCAGGTCAGGGCGGTGGACATGGGGCCGTGGGATGACGTCGAAGTGTCGGCTCCTCGCCACATGCTGGATGACAGGCATGCGAGGGTCGGTGCTGACCTGGACGTTCCGCATGGCTCCGATGTCTTCGAGCCTGCCAATGCTCCTGGTCTTTTGCTGGTTCAGCCGCCGGAGTCGGTGACGACGATCGGTGTCAGCGTCCTGGCGTGGCCGGGGTCGGCCGGGTGGGAGGACCTTTGCGGTCGGATGGCCTGCAGTCTGGCGGCGGATATCCGCCCGGTGCAGGACACCGGCGGTGCCGCAGAGGAGGCCCCGGCGGCGGTGGTTGACACGTTCGGCCCGTTTGGTCCTGAGTTGCATGTTCATGCCGGTGATCGCCGGGAGACGGTGTTCCTCGGTGCCTCTGGTTACCGGTGGCTGGTGCGAGCGACGGTCAAGAGTGTGGATGTCACTGCCGCTGATCTCGAGGCCGCGTACCAGATCCTGGCGTCGATGGTGGTCTACCGGGGTGGGGCGGCGATGCCGCCGGGACGGTCACTGTCGATGGCTTGTGTTGTTGATCTTGCCCACCGTGAGCAGGTGCTGGCCCGGGAGTCTGAGGATGAGATTGCTCGGCGGATCTGGCAGCAGGCCAGCTGCGGGAAGGTGGCCTGACATGAACTATGTGATGTCCGGGTGGCCGGGGCGTGATCCGCCTCGGGGTGGGAGTGAGGGGCCTGCCCCGATGGTGGATCGCGCTCCGGTGAGGGGCCCTGCCGGGCCAGGCAAGGGGCGGTGGTTTGGTTCCGTTTTCCACCGCACCTTGCCTGCGGGTGTCGGACTGCTGCGGGTCCGCCGGCAGGGCCACCACCCCCCGGGGTGTGGCTGGGTGTCGATGTGATCTGCGACATCGCATCGACGGCCACTGTCCCCCGGGGTGTGCGGTGGCGGCCCCACCGGCCCGGCGGGCGTGGTGGCGTACACGCGAGACGCCACCACACCGCCGCCGGGGGTGGTGGAAGCCCCCGTGCCTAGCACGGTTCTCCTCTTCCACATCAGTGAACACATGCACATATGCACACACGAGAAGAAGGAAAGAAGACTTCCATGACCAATCTTACCTTCCGGTCTCGGCCGGATGTGTCCCGGCGTCGCCGGGCCTGGATCCTTGCCGGCGTGGGTGCCGCCGGCGTCGGTGTGGCTGGCCTGTCGGCAGGCACGGCCGGTGCTGATCCGGTCACGGATCAGGCTGTGGTGCCGGGTCCTACCGGGGTGGCAGATCCGCTGGCCGCTGCGGCGGCCACGGCTGGGCAGATCGCCGACACCGTCGGTGACATGGCTCGGGCGGCGGGCATTCCAGTGCCGGGCCCGATCACCCCGGATGCCCCGGGTGGTCAGGCGGCTCAGGCGGTGCTGCCGACGACGCTGCTGCGCCGCGACGAGTCGGCCGAGACCGCCCCGCAGACCACCTCGGCCCAGCCGGTGGCTGCTGGCGGCCCGGCCGGCGGCGCCGACGATGGTACCTCCGCCCCGCAGTTCGCACCCGGGGCGGTGACCACGGCCCGTGCGGCGGCCGGTGACGCCGACGCAGCCGCGCAGGTGGGCCGCGGGGTGACTAAGGCGATCACCGACCCGTCCGTGATCGGTGACGTCATCTCCGCGATCGACGCGCCGACCGGCTGGGACATCGACCAGACCATCAAGCAGACCTCGCAGGCGATCACGGATGTGGTCACCGGCAAGGCGCTGGCTGACGCCCAGGCGGCCATCGACCGGACTCTGTCCGGCCCGGAGTTCGCCGACTGGGCGAACAACACCGCCAACGCCTTCGCCGCACGCACCGGAAACGGGTGGGAGCGCGCGGCCGATGGTGTGGCTGCAGCAATTGACCACATCACCCGCGACCCGGCCGGTTTCATCGGCCAGGCCGTTGTTGAAGGCGGCGGAGTGGCCCGCCTGGCGACTGACCCGGTCGGTTTTGCCCGGACGGTCGTGGAGAAGGTTGCCGGGCCTGACATCCTGGCCGACATTGATGTCGTCATCGGTGAGTATGTGGTGCCGAGCTTGATCGACGCGGTCCGGGCTGCGGCCCCGGCGGCACTGATCCCGGCCGCGGCGTTCCTGCCCGGTTTTGTGGCCGGCACTGGTCTGGCTGCCCCGTGGACGTCTGGTCTGGGTGCGGCTGCTGGCGCGCTGAATCCCCTGGCGCACCTGGTGGGTCTGGCGACCAGCCTGCTGGGTGCCCCCCTGGGTGCGCTGGCTACGGGTCTGCCCGGTTTCCTTGCTAGTGCGTTGATGACGCTGCCGATCGCGCTGATGGCTCCGCTGCTGGGCGCTGCCGCTGGCTCCGCGCTGGCGCTAGCGGGGTGGGCCAGCCTGGTTTACGGCGCGTGGGCGGCCACGCTGATCCCGGTGGGTGTGGCTGCGATCGGTCTGGGTGGGCTGGCCGGCGTTCTTGCCGGAGGGGCGCTGATGGCGATCAGTGGGCTGAATCCGATCATGGTCCCGGCCGCCATCGCCGGCGGGGTGCTGACCTTCCTGTTCGTTGCCACGATGATCGTTGGCGGTTACACCCTCGCCACCGTCCTGATCCCGACTATCATTTACCTGCTTGGGGTGATCCCGGTGCTCCTGGCTGGGGCGGGTGTGGGGTTCCTGGCCGGTCTGATCCCGGGGCTGGCCGCTCCGCTGCTCGGTATTCCCGCGATCACCGGTCTGTCGGCGATTCCGGGGGCGATTCTCGGCGGTATCGGCGGCTATCTCCTCGGTGATCTGGCCACCCGGGCGATCAGCGCTGCTGTTGGTGCTGGTCTGGGCGGGCTGGCTGCCCCGCTGGTCGGTGGCATCCCCGGCGGGCTGCTCACCGCCGCACTGTCGCTGCCGGCGACGATCCTGGCCGCTCTCGCGCTGGCGGGGATGAGTCTGAACAACTCGCGGCTGAACATGTCCGGTCGGGTCCGGGACGCCATCGACGACATCACCCGGGCGCTGACCGAGGGGTGGAACCGGTCAAAGACCAAGCGCGTCCTTGATGCGCTGATGGGCAACTGGTCCAACACCGACACCGGCCGGGACATCGCCGCAGCACAGAACGCCTGGTGGCGTATCGGACAGATGCTGGGGGGACGCATCCACGCGATCATCGACCCGAACGCCGTCATTCGGGATGCTGCCACCGGTGGCGGCATCGGCGCGATCCTCGGTTCGCTGCTGGGCGGGCTGATCGGTGGGCTGGCGGGGCTGTTCAACCCGGCTAACCTGCTCGGCGCCATCCCCGGGTTCCTCGGCGGGGCCGGGCTGGGTGCCCCGATCGGTGGTCTGCTGGGGCTGATCCCGCCGCTGCTTGCCGGCCCGCTGGCTGGTCTTGCCAGCCTGCCGCTGACGTTCCTGCCCAACCTGCTGGCTGTCCTGGCCACTGAGGGTGCTCTGATGCTCCCGGCGATCCTGGCCGCGGCCGCGGTCGCGCTTGTCCCGCCGGCCGTTCTGGCCACAGGGGCGTGGATCATCGGCTCGCTGGCGGTCAGTGCACCGCTGTGGATTCCGCTGACCATCGCAGCCACCGCCTGCACACTGGTGGCGTTCGCACTGTCGAACCTGGCGATCGGGGTGATCTTCCCGCCGGCGCTGGCGCTGCTGCCGTTCGCCCTGCCGATCGGCACGGTGGGCACGGTGCTCGCCCTGGTCAACCTGGCGGTCATCGCCGGGGCCCTGGGTCTGGGCCTGGTGACGATCTGGCCGGCGACGTTCCTGCTGACCGCGCCGCTGTTCGTCTTTCCGGCTCTGGGCGTGCCGGCCGCGCTGCTGGCCAGTGTTCCGCTGGCGCTGCCGATTGCTGCTGGCATGTCGATCGCCGAGGCGATTGTCATCGGCTCTGTGGTGGCGGGTCTGACCGGGCTGCTGACCGTCCCGGCCGGGGTGGTCGCCGGCGGTCTGCTCGGCGGGCTGACCGGTGCGGGCCTGGGGGTGCTGGTCACCGCCCTGGCCGACGGTGTGCTGGGGGCGACGATCGGCGCAGAGCTGGGCAGCCTTCCTGGTGGTGCGGCAGGCGCGCTGGTCGGCGCGCTCATCGGCGCGCTACGCAGCCTGGAAGTCCACATCGACCCGCCGGTGGCTGACCTGCACTTTGGTGCCGGCGTCGGCGACACCCCGGCACCGGCACCCGCGCCGGCTCCTGCCCCGGAGCCTGCCCTGGTGGAGGTGCCGGCGGCGATGCTGCCCGACTACGCCGTCCACGCCGACACCCCGGCAGATGCCCCGGTGGCCGCCGGGGCCCGGGAACTGGTCGGGGTCTGACGCCCCCACCATTCGCGCCGCCCCCGGAGGGGCACCTGGGGGCGGCAGGGTGTCCACCCAACGACGAGACAGATGCACAAGACACGCAAAGGAGAACACACGTATGACCAGCATTGACGCGACGACCACGGGCACGAGGACCGATTCGCGGTTTACCGCAGATGGCTATGTCCGCCACCGTTTCGGCGACGAGTTCGAGGTGGTGCTGCGGATCAGCCAGCGCATCGGCGACGGGGCGACCGCCCCGGTCATTGAGGACTTCGAACAGGTCAAGGCTTTCATCAAGGACAACCTGACTGGTGCGCAGTGGGATGCGGCGAAGAAGAGGTCGCAGACGATTGCCGCCGAGTGGGCGTCGGAGCAGGCGGACCTGGATTCCCATGCCATGGCCGCCGAGTTCGTTCAGAGTATGTCTGCTGCCGCTGAGTCCGCGCGGGCTGATGGTGAGAAGCGCTCGGGTCTGGCCGGGCTGGCCGGTCTGTTCGGTGGTCGGACTGGTGGGAGCGATGGCCTGGCGGGCCTGGACGTGAAGTTCGCTGAGGCGGCTGCGGAGTCCGAGCGCCGTCGCCGGACCGCGCTGGTGGTCGCTGCCGGCCCGGCGGCGGTGCCTGGGCAGGTGTGGGACCAGGTCCTGGTTTTTGCTGGGCTGGGCGGCGACACCGCGGCCGCCACTGCGGCTGAGGGGGAGGTGGCGTGATGATGGGCGCACCAACTGGTGCAGGGGCTGCAGGCTCCGCGGGTGTGGTGCTGCTGGACCGGGCCGAGACGACTCCGGGGATCCGGCCGGTGGTGGCGGATTCTCCGGTGCCGGCTGGTCTGGAGCGGTTTAACCATCTGGAGGTCGGCCGGTCGAAGCTGGACCGGGCCGGCCGGATCGTCGGCCGGCGGGTTGGCCTGTGGATGGTGCTGGCTGCCGGGCTGGCGATGACGGTGACACCGATGGTGTTTGCCGTGCTGCGGCTGGGCGCGACCACGGGTGTGAGTGTGCCGCTGGTTGGTGCGGCGGCGGTGGTCGTCGGGATCATCGCCGCGCTGGCTCGCCGGTCTGCTGCAGGTAGCGCTGGTGGCCGGGCTGGGTGGTCGGGCCCGGTTGCTGTCGGGGTTGGGGTGGCTATCGCTGTGTGGTGCGCGTCGCTGATGATGTGGGCGGTGATGTCGTAATGGCCACGATCAGTACCACGACGGTGGTCGACAACCTTGATGGCACGGTCCTGTCGGGTCTACCGGATGACCAGGTCGCCCGGATTACGTTTGCGGTGGGTCGGCGGAAGTTCCGGCTGGATCTGACTGCTGACAACGCTGAGGTGTTCCACCGGGACATGGAGCGGTGGACCCGTGTGGCCACACCGGTGGCCGGCCGGCGAGGTGTTGGTTCCAGGTGGTCGGATGGGCTGGACCCGGCGACCCGCAAGGTGGTGCGGGCGTGGGCCGCAGCCCACGGCTACACGGTCAATGCCCACGGGATGATTCCTCGGGATGTTGTTAGCGCGTGGCAGGACGCAACCGGCACTTCCGGTGATGATGAGCTGGGCCAGGTGGCGTCATGAGGCGGGCAGTGATGCTGGTGGTTGTGCATATTGCAGCGCAGTCGGTCTATGCGATGCGGGGGGTGGCATCGTGATGCGTATCCGTTGGTGGGGTGTGTCGGTGGTGGTCGGTGCTGCGATGACCATGGCAAGCCTGGTTGGGGTGGCCGCACCGGCGGTGGCGCATCCGGATGCGCCGGCCCCGGCTGGTGGGTCGGAGGTGGTCGTGTTCGGTGATAGTTATGCGGCGAATCCGGACGGGTGGATGAACACCTTGATCAAAAATGGTCTTCCCGCGCCTGCGTATCCGCGGCCGACGGGGTGTCCGCAGGCGCCGGATAACTGGCCGCGTCGGCTGGCAGAGCAGTCCGGAAAGACGGTGTCTGATTATTCGTGTACGGCGCAGACGTCGGCTCAGGCGCGGGTGAAGCTGGATCAGGCTGTGGCTGACCGGGCCATGGGGCCGGGGACGAGGGATGTGGTGGCTGCTGTCGGTTTCAACGACTTCGGGCCGTTTGGTGCAGCTGATGGGGTGAATATCACTGACTTTGCTGCTGTGGAGAACCATTACGTCGAGACGATGCGTGGGTTTGTTGATGCGGTCCGTGCGGTGGCCCCGGCTGCGCGGGTGACGATTGTTGGTACCCCGGCCGTTGGTGCTGTCGGTGGTGGGGTGTGTGTGGTCAATGTCATCCCTGGGCATCCGGGTGGGGTTCCGGTGCCGGTGGAGAACTGGGAGATGGCGACTCAGCGTATGCAGTCCCGGGCCGCGGCAGAGACCGGGGCGGTGTTCCTGGACCTGCGGTCCAGGAGTGCCGGGCACGATACGTGCACCCCGGTAGATGGCCAGCGGTTTGTTTCTGGGGTGGTGGATACGACCAGTCCGGCGTGGCATATGTGGCTCCACCCGACCGATGCCGGTAGCCAGTTTATTGCTGAGCAGGTCGCCGGGGAGGTGGTCTAG